>CAZTEK010000406.1:0-1509 GCA_964612095.1 uncultured Verrucomicrobiota bacterium | reverse complement strand
TTCCCCTTTGGAAAAAAGCGTTATGCGTAAGCGGTCAGAAAAATCGTTAAAATTATATTTGCAGCTGATGAGGCATCCAGGCTCTCCAAAAAGTGTCGGACGCGGCATTGCGGCAGGATTTTTCTCCGCTTTCGTTATACCAGCCGGTCACATGTTACTGGCTTTCCCGCTGGCGATGCTGGTTCGCGGAGCGCGAGGCGCGGCGGTCCTCGCCACCTGGATTGTTAATCCGCTCACTATTCCGGTGGTTTATCCCGTTCAGTGTTATCTGGGGAGTTTTATGATCGGCCAGCCGCTGTCGTATGCACTGATTAAAACGCTGGTTCTTGATTTTCATCACAATCCATCGATGAAAACGGCGGGGGCATTGGGCGGCGAGCTGATTTTTTCATTTTTTGCGGGAGGCCTGCTGCTGGGCGGCCTCATGGCAATCCTTGGTTATTTTTGCACAGCAGAAATGGTGCGGCGCTACCGGGATCAGCGAATTTGTTGCGGTAAAACATGAAGTGAGAAGTTCCAATCATTGGAAACTTCGCTATGCTGTTTTTCTGGAAAAACATTATGCGTAAACGGTCAGGAAAATCGTTTAAATTTTATCTGAGATTAATGCGGCATCGCGGCACGCCCGAGTGTGTCGGACGAGGTGTCGCGGTCGGGTTGTTTTCAGCCTTCATAACACCGATCGGTCAAATGCCGTTAGCGCTTCTGCTGGCCTGGCCATTTCGTGCGGCGAAAGGCTCCGCATTGCTGTCGACCTGGATCACCAATCCTTTCAACATGCCTGTGATTTATTCCATCCAGTGTTATCTGGGCAGCTTTGTAATCGGAGATCCGCTGTCGTATACCCTGATTAAGCATCTGGTTTCAGCAGCTATAACCAATCCTTGCCTCAAAACCGCAGGCGAATTGGGCGGAGAACTGATTCTTTCCTTCTTTACCGGCGGACTTATTTTGGGAACTTTATCGGCCGTATTGGGTTATTTTTGCACAACCGAAATGGTGCGACGCTATCGGGCGCGGCGACTCCACCGGAAAACGGCAAAGATAATTTGCCGCAAAATGAAGGAATTTTGATTATGAAACTGACAAAACATGGATTACGGGAATGGTTGGGCGGAGCAGGAATCGCAGTTCTGCTATCTCTGGCGTGGGGCTGGCTGATGATAAATGTCAACCGGACGGCCGGCGGCGTTCTGATTGGCCTGACCTGGCTGCTGTGGCTGGCGGTAGCGGCCTTTTTCCGGGTTCCGGTTCGTAAAATTATCGCCGATCCAAATGCGCTGGTTTCGCCGGCCGACGGCGTAGTCCGCGACATCGGGACCGTTGAAGATCACGGAATTGAGCTCTTTGCCGGGCAGAAGCTGACGCGTATCGGCATTTTCCTGTCGGTGCTGGATGTGCATGTGAACCGTGCGCCGTGCGACATGGCCGTGAAATACCGGAAATATAAAGAGGGCAAATTTCTGGATGCCCGCGATAAACGCTGCTCTAAGGAAAACGAATCGCTGG
>CAZTEK010000405.1:0-1509 GCA_964612095.1 uncultured Verrucomicrobiota bacterium | reverse complement strand
GCCTTAATTTCCGGTTCGGGAGCCGCTTCTGGCTCGGGTTCATAAGAGGGTGCCGGAGCGGGCCCTCCAGCAAGGTCAAAGAAAATAATGTCTTTTGGCTTTGGAGTGCATCCTCGGAAAGACGACATTAAAATGGTCAGCAGGATGATGGTTCCATGTGCGATGGAGACCTGCCCGAATATTTTTTTTGCCGGAGGATTTTTCACGTTTTTATTCGGCGATTATTCGGCCTGTGTCACCAATCCCATGGTATCGATCTTGGCGTTTTTTAAAACCTGTATGACTTCTACCACGCGTCCATAATCTATTTTTTCATCAGCCCGTACATAAACTGGCGTTTTAGAATCGACGAGGCCGATTTCACGCATTTTTTCTTCCAGACGTTGCAACGACATAGCTGCGCCATCCAGTGAAATACCGTTTTTTATCGATAGTTCGATGGTGTGGTGTTTTTTTGTTAAATCCATCGGCCCAGCTTTTGCATTCGGCAGATTAACCGGAAGGCTTTGTTCGATGATGGGCATGGTAATGATGAAAGCGAATAGTAGGATAACGATAATATCCATCAGGGAGGTGATATTGATCTCATTGCTTTCTCTGAGTGAGATCAGGCTAGTTTTCCTTTTTCTTCTCACAAGGCTCCTTTATTTTGAATAAGTCAGTACAAACTCTTGCTGAATGCGTCCTGTGAATTCCTGAGAAAAATTGTCCATTTGCACTGAAAGATAGCGAATGCGGGTTGATAGCAGGCTGTACCCGATGGAGGAGGGTAGCGCCACCAGCAGTCCGACCACCGTGGTTAGCAGTGCGCCTGAGATGCCGGGAGCCACCGCTGAAAGCGTGGCTGAACCAGCGGTTGCCATTCCACCAAAGGTTCCCATGACGCCCCAGACCGTTCCTAGCAAACCGAGAAACGGGCCGACGCTAACAGCGGTTGATAGCAGTCCCATGTGGCTTTCCAGCTCAAGCGCTGTATCTGCAAGCGCACAGTCTACTGCGGCGTGTATAGGATCCATTTGGTGCGGATCAAGCCGACGCTGTTCTGGCGGGTAGGCGTTACCCATCAGAATTTCATCGCGGTCAACGCCGATCAGAGTGAGTTGATTAATCAGAGCTTTGCAGCCCGCCTCATAGATGGTGTTAAGCGGGGTTTCCGGCATGCTCTGTTTTTTAACAAACAGATTGGTCGTACGGGCCTGCTCATGAAAGGCCTTCAAAAACCGATTACTTGATATTCGGGCAAGGCGCAGTTGGGCAAACTTCGTCAGCAGGACCGTCCAAGCTCCTACCGAGATGAGAATCAATAAAATTGTAATCACTTTCCCGTTCATCGCGCTCTGGCGGAACGCCAGTCCGACACTGGCCGTCATTAAAGGGAACAGCAGTCCATTCATAATTTATTGTCTCCGAGTTTTCCAATGGTTGGAAGGAATTTAAGCTGTATTCTCCAAGGTTTATAAAAACAGTACAGTTTTTTTTCCAAACATCGTAAAAATCAATTATGCTCCG
>CAZTEK010000404.1:0-1510 GCA_964612095.1 uncultured Verrucomicrobiota bacterium | reverse complement strand
GGCAGGCCGTAGCCGTCCATCGGGCGGACGATGACTTTCTTTTTCTGCAGTTCGCCGAAGACCTGCCGTCCGTTGCCGGTTTTGACAAGAATGAAGTTGGCGTACGACGGCACATAGTCCAGCCCCAGTTTACGGAAACCGTCCATAAAAAGTTCCAATCCCTGGAAATTGGTCTTCCGGGTTTTTTCGAGATGTTTGTCGTCGTCGAGCGCGGCGAAGGCGGCGGCCAGCGCCATGGCGTTGACGTTGAACGGCTGGCGGACGCGATTGAGTAGCGCGATCAGTTTTTCATGTCCGACGGCGTAGCCGATGCGCAGTCCGGCCAGTCCGTACGCTTTAGAAAAAGTACGCAGAACAATGACATTCTCCCGGCCGTTTTGAATCTCTTTGATGAGATCCGGCTTCGCTTCGTCGGACATAAATTCGAAATAGGCTTCGTCAAAGACAGCCAGCACGTTTGCGGGCAGTTTTTTAAGGAAGGCTTTGATTTTCGCGGGCGAAACAATGGTACCGGTCGGATTGTTCGGATTACAGATAATCACCATACGGGTTTCCGGCGTGACCGCCGCCAGCATGGTGTCGAGGTCGTGCGCGAACTTCTTCATCGGCGCGGCGATGACCTTCGCGTTGAACAGCATGGCAACGAGGCGGTAGACGACAAAGGCGCCTTCGCTCATGACCAGGTTGGTGCCAGCACCGAGATAGACGTGGCCGAGGAATTCGATCAGCTCGTTACTGCCGTTGCCGAAAAGCAGGTTCTGCGGTTTCACGCCGAGTTGTCCGGCCAGTTTGTCCTTCAAATAAAAACATCCACCATCGGGATAGCGGTGCATTTCCGTTGCAGCGGCGGCCATAGCTTTCATCGCCTTCGGCGACGGGCCGAGTTCGTTTTCGTTGGAGGCGACTTTGATAATTTCAGAAATGTCATCGAAGCCCAATTCGCGCGCCACTTCTTCAATCGGTTTGCCCGGCTCGTAAACCGGAAGCGTTTCAATCCATTTATTACAAATCATATTGTTCTCCTGAGATTAAGCATAAAACTCTGCGGCGGATAAAACTCCGATTCCCGCTTCTTTCAATGCGGCTGAAGCCCGTTCGATATCATCAAAGCGGATAACAATCAGTGCATTTTTCTTCTGCTTGCAGGCGAAGGCGTACATGTATTCGACACTCAGTCCGCTGGCTTCCGCCGCCTTGAGGATTTTTTCTAGCCCGCCGGGCTCGTCAGCGACTTCAATCGCCATAACGTCGGTGATGTTCACGGCAAAGCCTGCGGTTTCGAGCGCTTCTTTGGCGCGTTGCCATTCACGGACAATCAGGCGCAGAATGCCGAACTCGCGCGTATCGGCCAGCGTCATCGTGACAATATTGATTCCAGCCTCCGCCAGCACTTCACAGACGCGGCTGAGATGTCCCGGACGGTTTTCCAGAAAAACAGATAACTGCTTGATTTTCATCGTAGCTCCTCCCCTTCAGTCGTGAATATCTAAACGCTAATTTCTAAATTCTA
>CAZTEK010000403.1:0-1516 GCA_964612095.1 uncultured Verrucomicrobiota bacterium | reverse complement strand
CGGTGATCTTTAACCATGGTGTAGGGCTGCAAGACGTAGGATCGAATTTGATGACCCCAGGCGATCTCACCCTTTGCACCGTAAAACTGTTCCGCCGCCTGTTTCTTTTTATCGAGCTCGTACTCGTAGACTTTGGCGCGCAACATCTTCATAGCCTTATCGCGATTCTTGTGCTGTGAGCGCTCGGCCTGACATTGCACAATGATACCACTCGGAATATGCACAATACGTACGGCGGAATCCGTGGTGTTGACGTGCTGTCCACCTGATCCACTGGAGCGATAGGTGTCGATTCTCAAATCCTTTTCCTCGATCTCGACATTTACGTCGTCGTCAATTTCGGCGGTGACATCGAGTGCGACGAATGAGGTATGTCGACGAGCGGCAGAGTCAAAGGGGCTGATGCGCACCAGCCGATGTACGCCGCGTTCGCCTTTGAGGTTGCCATAGGCATACTCGCCGGAAACCTGAAACGCCACGCTCTTAAGTCCCGCCTCTTCCCCCGCCTGCATGTCGAGCACGTCCACTGTAAATCCATTACGTTCGGCATACCGGCGATACATACGATAAAGCATATCGGCCCAATCGCACGACTCGGTACCGCCCGCGCCAGCATGTAAACTCAAGTAAGCATTTTTTGAATCCATCGGTCCGCCGAGTAGTGACCGCATTTCCAACGATCGGAAACTGCTTTCACAGTCAGAAAGCATCTGTTCGATTTCATTAGCAACAGCCTGCTGTCCCGCCTCGTCTTCAATTTCAGCAAGCTCCAGCAAAACCCCGGCATCACCGAGTGAAGCTTCGATGGCCTGAAAAGGGCCTAGCACCGCTTTCGCCGCTTTCGTGGCAGAAATATTGGCGGCCGTCCGGTTCTGATCGCTCCAAAATCCGGGCGAAGAGGTCTCCGCTTCAAGACGACTAAGCTCGGCAACCTTTTCATTGATTCCCAAATAGCCGCGCATTTCTTCCATCCGCGCGCGGACTGTTTCTAGCTTTTCTTTTAGTTCTTCGAACATGCTTCGGTCTTCCGTCGTTGGATAAAGAGGATGATAAATAGCGCAACACTTCCAGTCAGGCAAGCCTGCGCGAAAAGGTCGCCGAAACGGACATAAAAAGTCGACACACGGCCAGAATCGGCCGGCATGGTTTCCACAATCTGGAAACCCTCCGTGCGCGGTTTAAGCGTCTGTTCAATGCGCCCGAATGAATCAATCGCACAGGTCATACCGGTATTGGCGCAACGCAGCATTGGCAAACGAGTTTCTACACAACGGAACACCGCGTTGGCGAGATGCTGCGCGGACCCGCAATCGGGATCAAACCACGAATCATTGGTCTGATTGATCAGCCAAGTGGCGCCAGCGCGCGCAGCTTTGCGAGCCAAATACGGCAAGGAGTCCTCAAAGCAAATCAGCACGCAAAAGCCGCGATTGTCCTCGGGGCGCTTCAGCAATACTGCGGAACGCCCCGGAGTGAAACTGGACCCGATAGGCGTCAACGCATTGATGAATGGGAG
>CAZTEK010000402.1:0-1530 GCA_964612095.1 uncultured Verrucomicrobiota bacterium | reverse complement strand
CGTAATAACCTGCTTAAACTTCGCGGCGTAATCGGCATCCACCGCACTCACATACGCCGGCATCGTTCCGTACACCGGTGTGATCGTGCATCCGATCAGGGCCGGAGCCGCTCCCTGAAGCCGCGTCACGAGTCCGGAATAAATTCCGGTCACCTCTGAGGCGGCGGCACGCGGCAACCCGTTTGTATGAACCATCAGTTCGCGCCCGTAGGAAAAATGAATCACATCCCAGGTTCCGGGATCCACATGGGCGGTGCAAAACGCATCCCAGTCCGGGCTGCCGGTTTCCGGCATGGTGACAAACGTGCAGACGGCCTTGCCGTCCAGAATCCGGACGACTTCCGGCTGATAGGCCTGCATGACCGCATCGCCGAGCAGCAGCACCTTCTTCAGATTCGGATCGGTACCGTCATCCAGATCCGCCGTGAATCCTTGAAGAATATACCGTCCCAAACCATCACTGGCGGCCGCACTGTAATTAACCGCCAGCCCGGCCAAGGTGATATTCGTCAGGGCACTTCCCAACGTGTTGTAGGACAACGAGCCGAAGGTCATATCGGCTCCGGGGGTCCAGGCGGCCCAGCTGATCTCATCGGGATTATCGAGGGTCGCGGTGGAGCTGCCGCCGGGGTTAAAGCCCGATTCAGAAAGCCAGTTCGTGCCATTGGCCACCACCACCCAGCGGGCGTTTGCTGTCCCGGTGAGCGTTGAACCGTGCTTGGCCGTCAGCACACTGCTGGCATTAAATTTATAATTGCCGGATGATGCGGGGCCGAACAGCACAGCCAAGCCGACCGCACGCGAAATCTGATTATTTGTAAAGGTATCCGCCGACCGCAAATCTTCGACAGATGCACCATTAGCATATTGCCACACTACGAAGTTAGCGCCATAGGACGCACCGCTGGTGTTACTATAGGTGCCGGAAAATCCGCCATACACTGATTGTCCGGTATAGGTCGACCCATTACTGCTGAGAAACGGCGTCGACGTGCTGTAAGCCACCGAAAGGGTCTTGCTTTGTCCGCTAGTAAGAGTCCCAACAGTGGCGGTCATATTCGAATATCCTGTAGCCGCATTCGCGTTTGCTCCATCGAAATTAAACACCACGGCCGCCTGCACGAGCCCCGCCAGACTGAGTGCCGCCCCCATTACACATGCTGCTTTTCTCATTTTAGACCGTCCTCTCGCCCTGATCTCTGATCCCGTCCATCCTCCGGGACCTCAACGGCCCCGCCCGTCTTCTGGAAACCACTAACCTGTTAACGTTCTCAGCAATAATGAAAAAAAACAATAAAAAAACAACCCTCCGAAAACAATTCAAACGGAGACCTCTTCCCCGTCACAATGGAATGCTCAGAACTCAGACGACAGCCTACAGGAATCCTCCAAATTAAAAATGGATAAACCGGATCCGTATTTTGTATTTTTATGACTTCCGACTCGGGCGCATGTCCGGTGCCCTGAATCAGAAATCTGCAAATCCCCTCTTCGAGAGGACATCCTGCACGAAGACTTGCAAGTCTCGGC
>CAZTEK010000401.1:0-1537 GCA_964612095.1 uncultured Verrucomicrobiota bacterium | reverse complement strand
AGGAGCTTGTTGCAGAATGAAGAAGATCGGTTTTGACAACGAGCGGTATCTGGACGAACAGAGCGCTTATATTATTCAGCGGGCAGAGCAGTTTCACAATAAACTCTATCTTGAGTTCGGCGGCAAGTTGATGTTCGATTATCACGCCGCACGCATTCTGCCTGGATTTGATCCGAATGTTAAAATCCGGCTACTTCAACGACTGCGGGATCGGGCTGAAATTATTCTCTGTATTTATGCGGGTGATATTGAACGCAAAAAGATGCGGGCGGATTTCGGGATCACTTATGATGTCGATATGTTGCGGCTGATTGATGATTTGCGGGAGTGGGGGCTGTCGGTGGCGGGGGTGGTGATTACCCGGTTTGATGAACAACCTGCGGCGATTCAATTTCGTAACCGGCTGGAACGGCGCGGCGTACGGGTGTACACCCATCGCGCGATTAAGGGCTATCCGACCGACGTGGATCGGATTGTCAGTGAAGAAGGGTATGGCGCGAATTCTTTTATTGAAACGACGAAGCCTATTGTTGTGGTGTCAGCCCCCGGTCCGGGAAGCGGCAAAATGGGTATCTGTCTAAGTCAGCTTTATCACGACCACCGTCGGGGACTTTCTTCAGGCTACTCAAAATTTGAAACCTTTCCTATTTGGAATCTTCCGCTCAAGCATCCGGTCAATATGGCTTATGAAGCGGCTACTGCGGATCTCGGCGATTTTAATATGCTGGATTCGTTTCATCTGGAGGCACATGGCGAAAAGTCCGTAAATTATAACCGCGACATCGAAATTTTTCCGGTGCTCAAGCGGATTCTGGAGCGGATCACCGGGGAGCGTTCGATTTATCAGTCGCCCACTGACATGGGGGTAAACCGCGCCGGATTTGCCATCGTGGACGATGGGGCGGTGCGTAAGGCCTCGGTGCAGGAGATCATTCGGCGCTGTTTCCGTTATCGCTGCGAATATGCATTGGGCAATGCCGATCAAAAAACCGTTGAACGCATCGAGTTGTTGCTGAAAGAGGCCGGGGCCGAGACTGAAGATCGTCCGGTTGTTCTGCCGGCACGCGAGGCGGCAGTCCGTGCGCAGCAACATGATAAAGGCCGTGATGGCATTTTTTGCGGTGCGGCACTGGAGTTGCCGGATGGCACCATGGTGACCGGTTGTAATTCGCCGTTGCTACATGCGGCCGCCGCGATGCTGCTTAATGCACTTAAGGTGTTGGCAAAACTTCCCGACGAAATGCTTTTGCTCAGCCCCGGTGTGATTGAGTCCATTCGGCATCTTAAGCTTGATCTGTTGGATGGACACTCGCCCAGCTTGGATCTGGAGGAAACGCTGATTGCGCTCAGTGTCAGCGCCGCAGGGAATCCTGCCGCGCAGATGGCAATGGAAAAACTGCCTTTACTGCGCGGATGCGAAGTGCATCTGTCGCATATTCCTTCGCCGGGCGATGAAACCGGGCTGCGTCGTCTGGGGGTTAATGCCACCAGCGAGGCTGACTTTGCCGGTCACAGTTTATTTATCACTGGTTCATAA
>CAZTEK010000400.1:0-1542 GCA_964612095.1 uncultured Verrucomicrobiota bacterium | reverse complement strand
TAAAACTTCAATTGGAAGATTTGCCCGTGACTTTATCGTGAGGCTTTCGCCTTGAGATTCAACGGGTTTGCGGTAGAGTTCGCGCTCTTAAATGTATTGTATGGAGTGCGCAGGCTTGCCTGCGCTTTTTCAAGCGGAGCTTGCTCCGCGATATAAACCGAAGCAAGCTTCGGGTAACAAGGCGGCGGCACGCGACTTTAGAGCGAGGCTTTCACTGGTGAAAGCAACGACTGAAAGGAGTGTCAACCCGCCGCAGTCCAAAGTGGCTATGAAAGAGATAAAAATCGGAATTCTGGGATTCGGCACGGTCGGCGCGGGCGTGGTTGAGGGTATCCTCAAAAACGGCGAGCTGATGGCGCAGCGCACCGGTATTTTCCCGAAGATCGGAAAAATCGCCGACCTCGATATCAAAACCGATCGCGGCGTGAAGGTTGACCCGTCGCTTCTGACGACCGATGCGTTTTCGGTGATCGATGATCCGAAAATCGACGTAATTGTTGAGCTGATTGGCGGCGTCAAGCTGGCCAAGGATTTTGTTTTGCGCGCGCTGAAGAACGGCAAACCGGTCGTTACCGCAAATAAAGCACTTTTGGCCGAAGCAGGGCGTGAGCTGTTCGAAGCTTCCTCAAAGAGCGGTGCCGGACTTTATTTTGAAGCGAGCGTCGGCGGCGGCATTCCGGTGCTACGCGCCCTGCGCGACGGCTTGGTCGGTAATCAGATCAAGAGTATGTACGGTATTCTGAACGGAACGTGTAATTATATTCTGACCCGCATGGAACGCGAAGGTCTCGATTTTGACGTGGTATTGGCCGACGCCCAAAAGTTGGGCTATGCCGAAACTCCGCCGGATCTCGACATCGACGGCATTGATACCGCTCACAAAGCGGTTGTATTGGCTTCGCTGGCTTACGGCGCACCGGTTCCAATGGATGCGTTCACGATTGAGGGCATTCGTGGGCTGTCGCACCGCGAAATTGAATATGCCAGCGAACTGGGCTACCGCATTAAGTTGCTGGCCGTTATTCGTCAGGTGAATGGCGAAGTTGAGATGCGCGTGGAGCCTTCTTTTGTACCGAAAAAACATTTGTTGGCTTCTGTGCACGACGCCTACAACGCGGTGTTTATCGAAGGCGATGTGGTCGGCAGTACGCTTTATTACGGGCGTGGTGCCGGACGCTTACCAACCGCCAGTGCGGTAATCGGCGACATCATGGAAGCGGCGGCGGGCAAGGGCGGATGCAGCGATTGGCTGTTGAAGCACAAGGCATTGCCGGTGTGCAATGCGAAGGATATTTCGATCCGTTGCTACCTGCGACTTTCGCTGAAAGATCAACCCGATGTCATCGCTCAGGTCGCACACGTGCTCGGCAAAAATAAAATCAGCATCGCGTCGATCATGCAGAAAGAACAGAACGCGGGCGAACAGGTGCCGGTGGTGTTTCTGACCCACAAGGCACTGGAAAAGAACTTTGTCGCGGCGATGGAGGAAATCGAACGGCTGGACGTGGTGGACGGTAAACCCGTCCGTATGGCTATTGAGGA
>CAZTEK010000399.1:0-1571 GCA_964612095.1 uncultured Verrucomicrobiota bacterium | reverse complement strand
GCACGGTGGCTGTTGCCAGTGAACCGGGCGTCGGGTCCACCTTCACCATCCTGCTGCCCGCGTGAACCGAATGATCGGCGGGCCGAAGGATTTCCTGGTCATGCGTCAATGATTGAGAATTGCTGGGCCTTTTTTTGAGGGCTGGACACGTTCACGGTAAAGTGCAATACTTGCGGCATTCATTTTTGGGTGCGGTCGCACCGCAGCAAATGAAGGACGTGTGCGGGAAACGCATCTCCTATGATGGAAAGCAAAACACGGATGCTGGGCGCCAGTCGCCACGCGGGCATGATCCTAGTAGCTCTGACGGCATTTGGAGTTTCCAACCTTTACGCCGAAGACACCGGACAACCGTTCCCGTTGCGTCTGTTGGCTACCTGTCTTCAGACGAATTCGGCCGGAACGTTGTCCTCGTTCTCGGATCTGGATGCGGCCGTGGCCGCCGGGTTTGATCGGTTGTCGAACTCCGTGATGGTGGTCTACCCGCCGGGGCGCTTCGCCATTCCTCAAGATGCAGGATTATTCGTTTTTTCCACTAATGGCGAGATTGCAGCCAACATTGACTGGCTTGAACCAACCACGGCGCTGGGCGTTCCGCTCTATAAAATGGGCGTCATCGAGACTCAGTTGACCGAGCGTTCATGGATCTACATGGGCGTCAGTGATGGCACCAATTGTCTGGCGTTCCGCACGAATGCCGTGCCGACAGGATTTGATCCGCAGGCGTGGGTGCGTTCCACATACGGCGATCCGCCCGCGTACCTCTCCGGCACGGATCTCACGGAGTGGTATGCGGACCATGAGCGCAACCGCGCGATCCTGGGCCTGACCCTGATCAGCACCGCCCATGTCACGGCGTTACAGGACGCCTTGCAGGCGGCTGAGGTCAATTCGACCAACGCGCCGGGCGCTGACCCGGCTGTGCCGTTATGGCCTGCCGATACCACCCGACTGTCCTTCGCGAACGTCTGGGTCTCACCGAGTTCGCCGTCCACATTGAATACGTGGATCTATTCGCCCGCATCCCGGCCGGTGGCGGTCCTGTCGCGCACAAACCTGGTCGGCGCTTCGACCGACTGGCGGATGCGCGGATGTTTCAACGCTACGCCGCCGTTCAATCTGTGGCATGCCTCCATGAGTCCTACGGCTTCATTCTTTTTGGGTGGCTTTCTTGATCAAGACAGCGATGCGGACGGCATCCCTGACCTGATCGAATTAAAGGTAACCGGCACCAATCCCTACCAATGGGATTCCGCCGGTAGCAGTCTGGGCGATTATGCGCGCTATTTCATCTATGATCTCTCAACCACCAATCGCGACGCCAATGGCGACGGCATGGACGACGACGAGGCCATTCAGGCCGGTCTTAATCCAAACGCTTGGAACACGGGCGCAGGCAACGATTCGATTCGTTATTACTACGATGCCGACGACCGGGTGGCGGGTGCCTTCTCCGGTTCACCGGCGGGCGCGGCAAACTACAAGCTGTCACCGGCTGGCAATCACGCCTCCACGACGGAAAGGAGCGCGCCATGAAGCGCTTATTTCCGACACTTTCTTGCGCGCTCCTG
>CAZTEK010000398.1:0-1583 GCA_964612095.1 uncultured Verrucomicrobiota bacterium | reverse complement strand
GAGGGTTGTTCAGTTCGAACAGTTCCGCAACCAGATCGAGCAACTTGAAGAAAACCCAGTATTCATAGAGCGCGGCGGCATCGCGTTTGCCGCCGGCATACACATCATCGCCGCCGGTCCAGCTCAGCTTCGCGGCCAGCTCGAACAGCATCCAGGCGCGCAGAACCTGACGGTATCCTTCTTTACGCTGAAGCACCGGACTGTTGAGCGGCAGAAACTCGGGTTGAGCCACCTGTTTGAACACGTCGTGTGCAATCGTCTCTTCCAGATCGTTGATCAATCCGCCGATTTCCTGCCGCAGGCCGGGATAGGTTTCGTTTCCAATGTTTGGCAACCGCGCCTGCAAATCTTCCAGAGTTTGGAGAAACGTATTCAGGGCATGTTTCACAAAGCGGTTTTCCGGCGTATCCACCGTGTCACGCTTATCGCGGACTTCAATCCGCTCGGGAATGGTATCCATCATGCCGCGCAAAGGATGGCCCGCCGGAACTTCCATGCGCCGACCTGCCGAAGCAAACTGCCGGACTTCATACCGCCCGAGCCGGCGGCTCTGGCGAACATCGACGGTTCGGAACTCCTCGCGCCAGCGGGTATTCGGCATCGTCACGATCCGCTGAACCGCCTGTTGAAACTCTTCCCCGCCCAGCAGGCTTTTCAAAAAATAAAGCCGTTGCGCCAGCGTGGCCTCATTCACTTCATCGTCGGGAACGAACTGCTGATCGACCGGCGAATCAATCTGAAGCAGGAAGTCGGCGCAACGGTCAGCGATGTCTTCAAGCATCGAACGGTATTCGTCTTCATAGCCCAGTTTTTTCGAGCGGACATCAACATAGGTTTCAGCCGCTTTTGCACCCGTCTTATCGAGCAGTTCGAGTTTCAGCAGCCCGACATAATTGCCCGGCTCGATCAACCCGCGCTCATTGTCATGCGAAATCCGGCTGTGCGACAGAACCCCGGAAACCTCTCTCAGAGAATACAGGGGAGAATCCAGTTCGTATTCATAGCGGCCGTTCTCATTCAACGAAGACAGCTCGCCGTCACCAAACACCTTTAATTGCGTCAGGCGGGTTCCGTTTCCGGATCGAAAATCGACTGTCAGCGGGTTACTCATCTAAAAAATCCATAAATCGGGGGTATTGACATCCGGAAGGCCCCGTGCGACCCTGTTTCCGGACTGGGAATTCTCGGTCGGCAGGCGTCTCTGGAAACGGAGGTGCCTGTTTGCTTTTAGGGAAACACCTTCCACCCTGAAACCCCGCCTTTCCGGTAAATTTTAGTGTTTACGATACCAAACGCTCTGTTTTCCTGTCCGGGCATAAGAATATGCCGTGCACAGGGATGCGCACAGAGATCGGCCAGCTGAATCCCTGCGATATTGTCGAACTTATTCCGGAAAACCAGCGGGCAGTTCAATGTTTTAAACCGTCCGCCTTTGATAAAGTCCGTTCCCTCGCTCATCATCCGGTAGAAGCAGCGCTCCAGTGTTTCGTCCTCATTTTTTCCGCGCGCCTCCGCGACAAAGGGAAGCTCTGTAATCCCTGCGCCCCCGATAAAATGGATTAGCCGCTCAAGAGTGAATTCCA
>CAZTEK010000397.1:0-1584 GCA_964612095.1 uncultured Verrucomicrobiota bacterium | reverse complement strand
TCGCATCCATGAAGCGCTGCTGTTGCGCCCGATTAGTGGTGAAAAGGTAAAGCGCAAGTGGCACGGGGCGGGCGCGGCAGAATTCAATTACTTCCTGTTCGCTGTCGTAAGGCAATACGGGCAGTAGCGGACCGAAAATTTCTTCCTGCATGACGGTGCTGTCGCGCGGCGGGTCAAAGATCAGGGTCGGGGCGATGTAGAGATCCTTTGCGTCGCGTACGCAGGTCGGCGCCAGTGCAACGAGCCGATCGAAGTGGTGCCGGTTGACAATGCGTCCGAAGTCGGGGCTTTGCTGCGGATTGTTCCCATAAAACTCCGCAATGGTTTTTTTCAAGGTTTGGAAAAATTTATTCAGTTGTTTGCGTGGCACCCAGACGTGATCGGGCGCGACGCACAGCTGACCGGCGTTCATGAAGCGTCCGCGCACGATGCGCCGCGCGGCGACATCTAAATTGGCATCGTTGCAGACGATGGCCGGATTTTTTCCGCCGAGCTCCAGCGTGGTCGGAATCAGCTTTTTCGCGGCGGCTTCGGCAACTTTGCGTCCGATCTCCGTTCCGCCGGTGAAGAAGATGTGATCGAACGGTTGTTCCAGCAGCATTTCGGCGGTTTCGCGTCCGCCTTCGACGAGCCGGATGTAAGCGGGATCGAAGGTGGTTTCGATCAGTTGGCGCAGAATCGCGGAGGTATGCGGCGTCAGTTCGGAGGGCTTGATCACGGCACAGTTGCCAGCGGCGAGGGCGGCGACGAGCGGGGAGAGTACCAGCTGGGCGGGATAGTTCCACGGGCCGATGATCAGCACAACGCCCTTCGGTTCCGGCACGATTCGCGCCTTTGCGGGCCAAACCCCGGACGGAGCAGGGACGCGTTTTGCGCGGCTCCATTTTTTTAGATTTTTGAGCGCGTGGCGGATTTCGCTCTGCACGTAACCGGTTTCCGAGGTGTAGGCGTCGAGCGGCGATTTGCGCAGATCGGCATAGAGCGCGTCGTGAAGTTGGGCTTCACAGGCTTCCAGCGCACCGGCCAGTTTACGGAGTTGATCGCGGCGAAAATCAAGGTCTCGGGTGGCACCGCTTTCGAAAAAGTGCCGCATGGGATCAATCTGGAATTGGTTGTTCATCGCGCTTGGCGGCATGCTCGGGCATGTCTAGACTCCCGTCAAGCGATGATTACACGGCTTTTAATCTTAAGTGTACTGTTGGTTGCTGCGTCCGGCCTGTCCGGTTCAGCAGAGGATTTGCTTACGCAAGCCCGCCCGTCGTTTGAGATCATGCTCCGCGCCGGCGCCGGAGAGGCGACGGATGAGCAGATCGGCGCGGCAGAGACCGATATAAAAACGGTGATGAAGTCCGGCCGGCAGATAGGCGAGTGCGAGGCCATGCTGGCGACCGTGTACGGCTTTGAGCTGAGCCGTCATCCGTGGAAAGCCCTGTGGCTCGGACCGAAAATTCGTCCGCTTTACCGCTCCGCACTCCGCCGCGAGCCGGAGAACGCCCGTGTTCATTATCTGGCTGGCCTCGGCTTTATGAGAGCGCCCGAAAAATTTCGCGATCTTGCGGAAGCTGAGCGGCTTCTTTTTCGTGC
>CAZTEK010000396.1:0-1620 GCA_964612095.1 uncultured Verrucomicrobiota bacterium | reverse complement strand
CCCTGCTTGCGCAGTTCGCGCTTAACAATTTTTCCGGCTGCATTTTTTGGTAGCGCCTTTGTGAAAATAATTTTTCGAGGCACTTCGTGGCGACCGAGATGTTTGAGGCAGAACGCCCGTAAATCACTTTCAGAACAGGGTATCTCCTCTTTGAGTGTAATATAAGCGACTGGAACTTCGCCGTGCAATGCGTGCGGCTGGCCAATTACGGCGGCTTCTTTCACGGCCTTGTGTTGGTAGAGCACCTCTTCGATAACGCGCGGATAAACATTCATGCCGTTGACAATGACCATATCCTTAATGCGGTCGACGATGTAGAAATAGTGGTCTTCATCTTCGGTGCCGAGATCCCCGGTCCGGAACCATTCGCCGAAAAATGACTTGGCTGTTTCTTCGGGCTGCTTCCAGTAGCCCTTCATCACGTTGGGGCCGCGCACGCAGATTTCGCCGACCTCGCCGTGCGGCAGTTCCTGGCCGGTTTCGTCCGTGATTTTCATTTCGACACCCGGAATGGCCGGGCCAACCGATTGCGGTTTGCGCAGGCCTCCGATGGGATTGACGCAGGTGACGGGGGAGCACTCGGTCGGGCCATCGCCTTCGTAAATCAGTACACCAAACCGGGTTTCAAACTGTTTGAGCACTTCCATCGGCAGAGCTGCACCACCGGAAACACAGAAGCGCAACTTGGCGATTTGCGGTGTATGTTTTTCCGGAAGGCGCAGAAGCAGGCTGTACATGCTGGGGACGCCCAGGAAAATGGTCGCGCCGGTTTTTTCAATCAGATCGGCGGTTAGCGCCGGATCAAATTTCGGCACAGGAACCAGTGAGCAGCCGTTGAGCAGGGGAATAACGATTCCTGCCATGGCGGCGAAGGCATGAAACATGGGGAGAACAACCAGAAAACGTTCTTCGAGCGGGCGGGGTTTTAACGCTTGGGTTGCACCGAGTGCGTCGGAGACGATGTTCCTGTGCGTCAGCATGGCCCCTTTCGGGTGGCCTGTTGTGCCGGAGGTGTAGATGATCACAGCGACGGAGTCGCTGTCGGGTGGCGGGTGGCGGGTGGCGGGTGGCGAGTGCAGAAGCGCCTCGAACGGAATATCCGCCGGATCTGACCGGTCCCGCCCGACACAAATCCAGTTTTTTATTTCCGGTAATCCGTCGCGAATAGCGGAAACCGCCGGGGTAAAGTGGTCAAAGTAGACCAGCATCTTCACTTCGGCATCGTTCAGGATATAGGCCACTTCTTCGGGGTTAAGCATTAGATTGATCGGGACGACCGTGGCGGCGGCTTTTTGGATGCCGATGTAGAATGCGACAAAGATGGCGCTGTTTATGCCATAGAGTCCGACGTGATCCCCTGGCTGAACTCCGCGGGCGATCAGCCCGGAGGCAATGCGGTCGGAAAGCGTGTCGAGTTCAGCGTAGGAAAGGGGCTGATGCAGGTCAACAACGGCCGGTCTATTGGCAAATTCTGCCGCAACCTTGCGGAAGTGTTCAGGGAACGATCGTGTTTTCATCCGGGTACGATAGCGAAACAGCCGCTCGCGGACAATTTCCAATATTTGGAAACCCGCAGACCTTCATGGTCGATGGGTTGCTGTCGTTTGTGTGTTTCCCCCC
>CAZTEK010000395.1:0-1624 GCA_964612095.1 uncultured Verrucomicrobiota bacterium | reverse complement strand
TGGTGGTCTTAATCCCGCCGCCGGTACCGCCCGGGCAAGCACCGATAAACATCAGGATGATCATGATGAAAAGCGTTGCAGGTTGCAGTGCGCCAATATCGCAAGAGTTAAACCCTGCGGTACGGGTTGATATCGATTGGAAAAGCGAAACCAGTAGCGCTTGGTCTGCTTGCATATTTGCCATCAAGCGATTGTGCTCCAGCCAGTAAATCAGAATCGTTCCAAAGAAAATAAGTCCGCCGGTCCAGCACAGCGCAAGGCGACTTTGAATACGAAATTTATGCTTCTTCCCATGCCGGTGTTTCAGTTTATTTTTTATCGCCTGATGAAAATCGCCAAGAACTACAAAGCCGACACCACCCAGCACAATGAGCCCGCCAATCACCGCATTAACCGATAAATTATATTTAAACCCGACCAAGTTATCACTAAAGGTAGAAAACCCGGCGTTGCAGAATGCCGAAACGGAATGAAATATGGCGGCCCAGACCGCCATCCCGACGCTATCGTAAGCCTGCCGAAAGCTAAAGAAAAGGGCCGCGGCACCGACCGCCTCAAGTAACAAAGTCATAATAACAATGAACCCAATCAGCTGACGGATATTCACGATCGCATCCTGATCGAGAACGTCCTGCATGACCACTTGACTCTTAATCGAAACGCTATGACGCATGATCAGTGCGAACGCCATAGAAAAAGTCATGATGCCCAGCCCACCAACCTGAATCAGCGCAAGAATCACCGCCTGACCAAAAAAAGTAAAATGTGTGGCCGTGTCATAAACAGTCAACCCAGTCACGCAGGTGGCGGAAGTGGTTGTGAAAAGTGCACCAATCAGGTCGGTATGATTTCCGGCGGTTGTTGCAGCGGGCTGCATCAGCAACGCTGTACCAAAACCGATGGCCCCGGCAAAACTCACCAACATCATTTGCGCGGGTTTAAGGCTCAGTAATGTAATGAACTTATACATGCGCCGCAACCGAGCGAGTAACATCGCCAAAATGGAAGTCTGACACAAAATAACAGAAACCGAATTACCGTCTGCCGTAAAAAAAAATGGAATCAGCGGAACAAAAACAATCAAATCAAACCATTGCTGCCGCCAATAACGCCAGCCTTCGCGGCTAACCATCCAGTTCAGCACCACATTCACCGCAAACAACCCAAGAATAGAAAGATTGATTTGCTGTACTAACACCGGATGGGCACGCATCAATTCGGTTTGCTCGAACAGCAACAGAAAAAATCCAAGCAGGGCCAATGGCCCAATCAGGAAGTTCAGCCGATCTGTCAGTTTTTTCAACATGGATGCAGCATATTCGTTTCTTTAGCCTTACCCGTCAAGACGCTAGACGGGACGACGAAGCCCCCGTAACTGCCGAAGCAACGCTTCCATATCTTCCGGCAACGGGGCTTCAAACGTCATTCGTTTTCCGGTCGTTGGATGATTCAATGAAAGTTTTGCGGCGTGCAACATCTGTCGATCCGCTTTGATTGTCGAGGCTCGGCCACGGCCGTAGACGGTATCGCCGATGACAGGATTCTTGATGTGCGCCATGTGGACACGAATCTGATGGGTTCGCCCCGTTTCAATCTTTATCTGCACCAAAGCCGCCTCGCCCAA
>CAZTEK010000394.1:0-1645 GCA_964612095.1 uncultured Verrucomicrobiota bacterium | reverse complement strand
GTGGCTAATGTTCTCATAAAAAACCGTCCTGAAGGCTTTAAATCTGCGGGGGGGTCGTATATCTTTCTTCGCTTCTTAGGGGAAAACCATGAGTACGAAAAAGATAGCCATTTATGATACGACACTGCGCGACGGCGCACAGGCGGAGGGAGTTTCCTTTTCTGCGGTCGCCAAAGTGCAGGTTGCCAAGCGCCTCGATGAGTTCGGGGTTGCTTATATTGAAGGCGGGTTCGCCGCGTCCAATCCCAAAGATATGGAGTTTTTTCGACTGATTAAGAAGGAAACCCTCAAGAACGCTAAGGTCGCCGCTTTCGGTTCGACCCGGCGCGCGAATATTAAGCCGGAAGAGGACAAAGGCCTTGCCGCACTGCTGGATGCCGATACACCGGTTTGCACGATCTTCGGCAAGAGCTGGCTGTTGCACGTGATCGAAGTGCTCCAGACGACGCCGGAGGAAAATCTGGCGATGATTGCGGATAGCGTCCGCTTTCTGAAATCACACGGCAAAGAGGTGATCTACGACGCCGAGCATTTTTTCGACGGCTACAAAGACAGCCCGGAATATGCGATGTCCGCGCTCAAAGCCGCGGCGGATGCCGGAGCCGATTGCCTTGTCCTTTGTGAAACCAATGGCGGTGCGCTTCCGCATGAAGTGGCAGAAATAACCGCCACGGTGAAAAAGGCTTTTGCGGTGCCGGTTGGTATCCATACGCATAATGACGGCGAGCTGGGCGTGGCCAACGCGCTGGCCGCGGTACAGGTTGGTGCCGTGCATGTGCAGGGCACAATCAACGGCATCGGCGAGCGGGTCGGCAATTGCAATCTGAGTTCCGTCATTCCTAATCTGATGCTGAAGATGGGATATACGTGTCTGACGAAGGCGGGAAATTTGAAGCAGCTTCGTGCGCTTTCGCAGTGTGTTTATGAGCAAGCCAATATGCGCGCTTATACTAAACAGGCATTTGTCGGCGACAGTGCATTTGCCCATAAGGCAGGGATGCATGTGGATGGCGTGCGCAAGGTGTCGCGTAGCTTTGAACACATTGTTCCAGAATCGGTCGGGAACAGTCGGCGTATTCTGATTTCCGAGTTGTCGGGTGCGAGTAATGTATTTTTGAAAGCCATCGAAATGGGGTTGGAGCTTGACCGCAAGTCGCCTGAAGTGCGCGAGGTACTCAAGCAACTCGAGCAGATGGAGAAAGATGGTTACGAATACGAGTCAGCCGACGCGTCGTTCCAGATGTTGATCAAAAAGGTGCTCAAAAAACACCAGTCTTTTTTCCAACTCGAAAGCTTTAGTGTTACGGTCGATAAGCAGGGGGCGAAACCTGGGTGCCGTTCTGAGGCAAACGTCAAATTGAGGATCGGCGGCCAGAGTGTATCGGCCAATGGTACTGGAGATGGACCGGTCGATGCGCTCAATCAGGCTTTGCGTGATGCGCTGGTAAAGTTTTATCCCGTGATTGCCGATGTCGCACTGATCGATTATTCAGTGCGCATCCTTGACCCAGAAGAAGCAACGGCGGCCAAAACCCGCGTGCTGATTGAGTCGAGCGACGGCGAAAAAACCTGGGGCACGGTCGGCGTTTCGGAAAACATTATCGAAGCATCCTGGGAAGCGCTGGTCGACAGCGTGGAGTACAAG
>CAZTEK010000393.1:0-1657 GCA_964612095.1 uncultured Verrucomicrobiota bacterium | reverse complement strand
AGCGGATGCCCGCGCCGCTCTTTGATTTCATAACTAGCAATCGTACCGTCCGGCTCAAGACGGATGCGTACGCTGACCCGTCCGGTATAGCCCGCTTTTCGAGCCGCTGGCGGATAATATTTTTCGTACTCAATCATTGAACGAAGCTTGGCGATCGCTATGGCCCGCCAATCTACCACCATCGCCGTCGTGCCTGCCAGTGGCACAGTTGCTATGACCGGAGTTTCCGGAGCAGAGGCTTCCTGATCCACTTGCGCCGCCTGTTCCACCGCAGCGGCCGGTTTAATCTCAGGTTCCGGAGCTTTTTTAATTTCCTCCGGCGCCACATCGGCCATTTCAGGCGGTGGAGGAACCGGTTGAGCCGGTGCCGGCGCAGCGGTATGCAATTCTATCTGTGCAAAGCTTAAGTTGACCGCTTTGGGTCCCATGGCGGGAGGTAAATCGACCTTCGCCTGCTGCGCCATAAAAAAAACGAGCAATACCATCGCAATATAAAACAAGCCGCTGAGCAAAAATGCCAGCAAGCCGCTGTGTCGTTCAACTTTGCGGAATTTATTCACGGCCGGCAGGAAGCGTGGTAATCGAAATATCTTCGCGATTCAGCAAGCGAGCCTCATCCACCACCGACAAAAAAGCCTCGAACGGTGCCGCACGATCCACAAACAGATTAATACCACGATCCGGATTGGCTTTAAGTAAGGCCGGTATCTCTGCGCGACTCAGCGTTGCATTGCCATGAACGATCTTGCCCTGCGCATCAATCGTGATCGCCAGCTGCTCCTTACGCTCGCTGGAGACCGACGCCGACGCGGCCTTTGACAAATTCACCGGCAAAGAGGGGCGGACAAAGGTCGTCGTGAGAACAAAAAATATCAGTAAAATGAAAATCGTGTCCACCAGCGGGGTCAGGTCGATTTCCGCATCGAATTCATCATCCAGTGAAAAGTGCTCAAACATAGCGTGATTTCTATTTTAAATTTCTCTGCAAAGCCCGAGCGGTTTCGATGCACTCGATCATCAGCGAACGGATGCGCAGACGAACTAGATAATAAAAAACTAGCGTCGGAATGGCGATGGTCAGCCCCATGATGGTTGTGATCAGCGCTTCCCAAATGCCGTTGGCCAGCACGGTTTGATCGACCACGGCTTGCGCCGCCATGCCGTGGAAAACTTTCGAAATGCCCAGCACCGTCCCATACAACCCCAGCAACGGGGAAATCACCGAAATCAGCCGCAATACGGTGACAGCCACATAGGTGCGGCCAAAGGTTCGCTGAAAAAGGTACTGGACTTCTTCCTGCACTTCTCCGCGCGGCGTTTGGTGCTTCAGCACGTCCCAGAGAACCGAGCTAAGCGGATTACAACGGGCCTGAGATTCGGTCACCGCCGGAGCAGGACTTTCAAATGCCAGGCGGAATTTTTTAAATCCGCGCGGGACCCACGCCAGATAAATCAGGGTCTGAAAAAAGAAGTAGAGGCTAAAAAACGGCAAGAAAGCCAACACCACACCTGCCATCCCAATTTTGTCATAAATACCGTCAAACATAATTATTCTCCAAAAACCGGAGCATAAGCCCGCGCTGCCGGAATGATCAATACCCAATACTTACTGTTCATTTTCCAGATACTGGAAAACCGCCGCGTCTTCCGGCTTCAC
>CAZTEK010000392.1:0-1661 GCA_964612095.1 uncultured Verrucomicrobiota bacterium | reverse complement strand
CCGACGGCAAGGTGCGCTGTCTGGCGCTCATCTACGCCGGTAAAGATGCCGTAAACAAAATCCGCAATATTCTTGGCCCAACCGACCCAAGCAAAGCGCAACCCGGCTCTGTTCGTAAAGAATATGGTAGCGACATCATGGTCAACGCCGCGCACGCCTCGGACTCAGCCGAAAATGCCCAGCGTGAAATAGGAATTATTAAACCTGAGCGCAACCTGCTCAAACAATGGTTCGATCAATATTATAAATAAAAAGTACTAGATGCGTAATATTTAGTACGCGATAAGCAGTAAAAAATGGAGATATCCCATGTGGAAAAATGTAACCCCTGCCCCTGAAGATGCCATCCTCGGACTGACCGAGGCGTTCAAAAAAGACCCTCGCTTTGGAAAAATCAACCTCGGCGTTGGTGTCTACAAAGACGAAGAAGGGCACACACCAATTTTGGATTCCGTCAAAGCCGCCGAAAAACGGATCTTCGAAAAAGAAAACACCAAATCCTACATGCCCATCGCCGGTGAAGCCGTCTACGGTGACGAAGTGCAGAAAATGATCTTCGGCTCGCTCTGCAACCGCTCCGCCACCATCCACACACCCGGAGGAACCGGCGCCCTGCGCGTCGCCGCCGACCTGCTGGCTAAATTCAGCAGCAAAACCATCTGGGTCAGCAACCCGACCTGGGCCAATCACAACAACATCTTCGAAGCCGCTGGGTTAACTGTAAAAAGCTATCCGTATTATAATGCGAAAACCAAAAACCTTGATGCGGATGGATTTTTCTCTGCGCTCGAAAAAATTCCAGCGGGCGACTGCGTATTGCTTCACGCCTGCTGCCACAACCCGAGCGGCGTAGATATCTCTGCCGCCCAATGGAAAAAGGTCGCAGCCATCGCACAGAAAAACGGATGGTCCGCACTGGTCGACTTCGCCTATCAGGGTTTCGGCGAAAGTCTCGAAGCCGACCGCATCGGCGTTGAAACACTAATGGCCGCTGGAGTTGAAATGCTCATCGCCAGCTCCTTCTCCAAAAACTTCGGTCTCTACCGCGACCGCACCGGCGCGCTGACCGCCGTCGCCGCCACACCGGTTGAAGCCGAAACCGCCATGAGCCACATGAAAGCCATGGCCCGCGTGCTCTACTCCAATCCGCCCGCCCATGGCGGCATGATCGTTACCACGATTTTGAAAGACAAAGAACTTTCCAAACTCTGGAGAAGCGAACTCGATGCCATGCGCGACCGCATCGCGCACGCCCGCGCAGCGTTAGCCTCTGGACTCACCGAACGCGGCGTGCCAATGGACTGCTCGTTTATGGTTCAACAGAAAGGGATGTTCTCCTTTAGCGGACTGAATAAAGACCAGGTCAACTTCCTGAAAGACGAAAAAGCCATCTACATCGTTGGCTCCGGCCGCATCAACGTTGCCGGACTCACCCCGGACAACATGTCCGGAGTCTGCGATGCCATCGCCGAAGCGATGAAACGGTAAAACGCAAAGTCGGCATAGAGGCCATCATTAATTGATGGCCTCTATGGCTTTACTTAGAAGAAGCCTCTTGGCACTATTCGCCTGTTTCCCGGGGTGCCGGACGCCGCAAGGCGGACGTGCTGAGATAATACCCGCTGAACCTGATCCGGCTAATACCGGCGAAAGGGAGTGAC
>CAZTEK010000391.1:0-1663 GCA_964612095.1 uncultured Verrucomicrobiota bacterium | reverse complement strand
GCAGTTATCGCGTGACCGACGAGGAAACCGGCGCGGAACTGGTGATCGACAATAAGTATGTCATGTCGCCGAAAGACATCTGCACCATCCAATATCTGGACAAAATCACCGCCGCCGGAATTTCGGTGCTGAAAATCGAAGGTCGCGGACGTTCCGCCGATTACGTCGAAGTGACGACTCGCGTTTACCGTGAAGCGCTCGACGCGCTGTCCGCCGGAACCTACACGCCGGAAAAATTTGATCCGTGGATTGCCGAACTGAGCAAAGTCTTCAACCGCGGCTTCTGGCACGGCGGCTATTACTGCGGCACCAAACTCGGTGAATGGGCGGCCTGCGCCGATTCGCAGGCAACGGAACAGCGCGATGAGGTCGGCGTACTCAGCAACTTTTTCGCCAAAACCAACATCGCCGAATTCACGGTACGGCGTCACGCGATTAAAAACGGCGACTCGCTGTTACTCGAAGGGCCGACGACCGGCGCGCTGCGGTTTACCGTCGAGAATCTGCGCGTCGGCGGCGAACCGGCGGACGAAGCACAACCAAACGATGTCGCCACGCTCGCCCTGCCGCGCAAAGCCCGCCGTCAGGATAAGGTTTTCTTGCTCACCGAACGAACGTGCGAATAAGCGTCGGCCTTATCGAACCTGAATTTTCGCGGCGGCTTCTTTGGAAATGATGTAGCGGCTTTCACCTGCGGCGACAACCATGCTGGTGTCACCGGGACGGTTCTTCATAACGTGTACCAGCGCCCCGCTGAAAAGTCCCATTTCAAGCGTTTTGCGATCACTGTTAGACAGGACAACGACATCGGCACCTTGCGCGAAGTCGCTGAGCGGATGAGCGCAACAAATCCCTTGTCCGGCACGGCGCCCGCATCGTTGCTGTTGCCGATTTTTAAAAAATCGTCTGAACATGTTTATCCTTTGTTCCGTGAAATCAATTTAAGGATAGAAGTAAACAAAACTCCCACCAACAGAATCCCGCCAACCCAAACCGATGACTGCACAGGATGCGCGGCAAGCGTGGCCAGCTGATAAAAAAACGTGGAGAGCGTCCATGCCAACAGGGTGAGATAGGTAACGCTAAAGGTCATCCATTTCCAGCCGGTTTCTCGCTGGATGGCGGCAATGGCGGCGACGCACGGCGAATAAATGAGCACGAAAAGCAGATAGGCGAAGGCGCCCGCTTTGCCATCGAATGCGGTAAGCATGGCGGCGGCGGGATCAGCACCGTTTGCGCTGTAAAATGTGTTCAGTGTTCCAACGACCAGTTCTTTACCAAAAATGCCGGTGATGAGTCCCAGCGTGGCGGGCCAGTTATTGGGAGTAATCCCCATGGGTTCAAAGAGCGGTGTAACCGCACGACTGAACGCGCTTAAGATCGAGTTTTCGGACGTTTCATTGCCGAAACTGCCGTCCGTGCCGATAGACCAGAGCACACTCAGAACCAGCACGAGTATCAGAATGATTTTCCCAGCGCGCAGGATGAATTCTTTGAGGCGTTCCCATGTGTGATGAAAAATAGCAATGGCGCGCGGCAAATGATACGGCGGAAGCTCCATCACAAAGGTAGTGGCGTCGCCCTTCAGAATGGTATGCCGGAAAAGCAGTCCGCTGGCTACGGCCAGCACTATTCCGGTGAGGTAGAGCGCAAAAATGACGGC
>CAZTEK010000390.1:0-1666 GCA_964612095.1 uncultured Verrucomicrobiota bacterium | reverse complement strand
GCAATTCCTCGTTGGACGATTTGAGTTCCTCGTTGGAACTCTGCATTTCCTCTTGAGTGCTCTGGAGATATTCTTTCGTGGAGCGCAATTCCTGCTGGAGTGCCGCAATGCGTGCGTCGGTTGTGTCTGACTTGTCTGACGTGTCGGACTTGTCCGACTTGTCAAACGGCGTTTCTTCCAGAATAACCAGATAGAGCGGCGACTCCGGCGATGCACCGGTGCCGGTCGTGACGGGCCGAACCGTTAGGTTGACCGTGGTAAAGTGGCCGTTGGTTTTAACGCGCAGTCCTGGATGGTACACCGTCTCTTTGATTCCGGCGGCTTTGTGCAGCGCTATGGTCAGTTCGTTGCGCAATCCTTCGCGCGCCATTTTCAGGATGTTGTTAATGCCCACTTCGCCGGGTGCCGGTTCAAGAAACATGCCGGTGCGGCCGTGGAGATAAAGAATGTCGCCGTGTCCGTTGACCAGCGCGCCCGCCGCGATGACCTGTTGTAAAAGCGCCTGTTCAGTCAGTTCGCGCAGCGGCGGTTTTTCGGTGAAGACCTGCTTTCCGGCGGCCCGCGACGGAAGCGCCGCGTCCACCGCGGTCAGGAGCGGAACAAAATGGTCGATGGCCGCGCGCCGTATGCCGATAAAATCTTCTTTGCGCTGATAAACCTTCTGCTTGCTGTCCAGCGCGGAAAACAGACCGTTGAAATCGCCGGTGCTTTCAGACGTGCCCAGAAAGAGCGTACCGCCCGGATTCAGCGCGTAGTGGAACAGCGGAATGAGCTTTTTCTGCAACGTACTGCCCATATAGATCATGACGTTGCGGCAACTGATCAGATCGAGCTTTGAGAACGGCGGATCTTTGACCACGTCCTGCTCGGAAAAGATCACCATATCGCGGATGCCTTTATGGATACGGTAAGTTCCGCCGCCGGGCTCGAGCGTGAAAAAGCGGGCCAGCCGTTGGGGCGAGATGTCGGCGGCGATACTGGCCGGATAAATCCCGGCGCGGGCAGTGGCGATAGCCTGACTGTCGATATCGGTGGCGAAGACCTGAATCGCGAAACCTTTTTTCCACGCCTCCATGCCTTCCGCCAGCAGAATGGCGAGGGAATAGGCCTCCTCGCCGGTCGAGCAGCCCGACGACCAGACGCGGATCGCGGACTCCTCGCGCTTATTGGCAAAAATCTTGGGAATCACCTTTTCTTCCAATAGTTGGAAGGCCTCCGGATCGCGGAAGAAATGGGTCACGCCGATCAGCAGGTCGCGGAAGAGCGCCTGCACCTCGCCGGAATCCCGTTGCAGAAGCTTGACGTAGCCGTCGATCATTTCGATCTGGTGTACGGCCATGCGCCGTGCGATGCGCCGGTCGATGGTGTTCGGCTTGTAGTGGGAAAAATCGTGGCCGGTCTGGGCACGCAGCAAGACGAAGATTTTCCTCATCGCGGTTTCGGGCAGGGGTTCTGTGTCGGAAACCATCCGGTAGGCGTTGCCGAAGGCATGAGCCGCATACGAAATGATTCTGGCGGGCATTTCTTTGGGCAACAGTTCGAAGTCCACCAGACCGGTGGCGATGGCGCTACGCGGCATCCCGTCGTATTCGGTGGATTCTGGCTTTTGAGCCACGACCAGTCCGCCTTCGCCTTTGATGGCCCGTATGCCCGCCGTGCCGTCACT
>CAZTEK010000389.1:0-1668 GCA_964612095.1 uncultured Verrucomicrobiota bacterium | reverse complement strand
AGGTTGCCCGACCGCAACCCGATTTCGTAGGCGTCATGGTAATCCTGCGTGCCGTGCCGGAGGTGCTGGAACCAGTGCCGGATCGAACTGCCGATCATCAGATAGAAAACGCTTTGGTCCGTCGGGGCTCGGAACGTATCGGTCATGAGACGCGTCGCCAGTTCGCCAAATTCCTTGGCCGTGGCATAATCGTCATCCACCCATCCCAACAGCCCGCCAAAGGCCGTGTGGCTGTAGCCAATCTGCGGAATGTTGCCGTAACGCAAGGTCAGGTTCACCACCTTTGGGACAATCACGCTCCAGAGCCGCTGGTGCGAACGGTAGCAGGGCGGCCCCAGGGTGATCAGAATTTTCGACGCCATGAGCATCGCGGGATCGCTCATGACCGGCAGTTCGATCAGCGAGGAGACCGGACGGCCGCCCAACTCACGCCGCGCCTGGGCGATCTCCTCATTGCGCGCCTGCTCGTAGTCCGCCTCGGGCAAGCTGATGCCCAGCGCGGCCAGCGCCTGTCGTCCGGCCGCGATGGCCTCCGGATATCTGGCCAGCAAGGTGTATTGAGTAATGAGAATGCTGAGGACGTCCGCCTTCTCGATGGCGGTGCCGGCATGGGCCACCGCCTGTTGAACGCATTGTTCGGCCTCGATGAGGTTTCCCTCGAGGAATTCGCAACCGGCCCGCTCCTTGAAAAGGCGCAGGGTCAGTTCGTGACGGTCGCGCCAAGGGTGTCCGGCAAATCCGGGTGTTTCCAGAAAACGATTCGCGGTCCGGTAAAACTGGAGCGCGGAGCGGTAGGCGGTGGCCGCGTAGGCTTTGCGTGCCGCAGTCAGGTTCAACTCCAGCACTTTCTCCTGCTCCGCAGCATCCGTCATGAGATGAAACCCGGCGTTCAGGTCGCCCACCACCTCGAACAACCGCTCGGCCAACTGTTCCGGCGGCAGGCTGGCGAGCAACAGCCGGCCGATTTTCAGCAGGAGTTTTGGAAGCCCGGCCGGTTCAATCAACGAATATGCCGCCTGTTGGATCCGGTCATGCACGAACATGCAAGCCTTGGGCGCACGCATATTTTCCGCGGACCAGTTGCCGCCCTCATCGTCCATCGGCAGGATCAAAGCATTTGCCTGATCGGAGCAAAGCAGCGCCAGACATTCCCCGGAGGTGTGTCCGCTGATGATGCCCAGGGCTTCCAGATCAAAGCGGCTGCCCAGGCAGGCGGCCAGGGAGAAAAGATTCCGGCTGTCATGATCCAGCCGGCGAAGTTTCAGGACGAACAGCCCGACCGCATCGTCCGGCAGATCCGCTCCGCCGATTTTGTCCATGCTCCATTGCCAGCAGTTTCGAGCCGGGTCAAACCCGATCAGATGGACATCGTGGAGGAAGCCGAGAAACGACCGCACAAAGAACGGATTGCCCAAGGTCTTGGCGTGGATGAACGCCGCCAGTGCCGCCACGTCTTCAGCGGCCGGCTTGAGCGTGTCCGCCACAAACTCGCGCACATCTTCGGCGGTGATGTTTTTCACATGCAGCTCCGCCACCGGCACCGCCTGGCTCCGGAGATCAGCCACTGCGGACATGAACGCATGGCCGGGGTCCACTTCGTTGTCGCGATAGGAAGCGATCACCAGCAGATAGCGCAGGGTCGTCCCCACCTGCATCTGCTTGAGCAGT
>CAZTEK010000388.1:0-1676 GCA_964612095.1 uncultured Verrucomicrobiota bacterium | reverse complement strand
AGGAGCAAACCATGCCGAAAATGAAAACCAAAAAGACTGCGGCCAAACGTTTTAAAAAAACGGGAACCGGCAAACTGAAATATTCCCACATGGGCGGTAGCCATATTCTGACCGGCAAGAGCCGTAAGCAGAAACGCCGTCTTGGTGGAACCAATCTGGTTGCAGCTACCGACGAAAAACGTATCGCCAGAACGATCCCCTACGCTTAATTTTTAAGGAGTAAGAACATGCCAAGAGCCACCAATGCACCTGCCTCACGCCGCCGCAGAAAAAACCGTTTGGATCTCGCTAAAGGATTCTACGGACACCGCAGCAAACTTTTCCGTCAAGCTACCGAAGCGGTAGACCGCGCCCAAGCGATGGCCTATGTTCATCGCAAACAGAAAAAGCGCACGTTCCGCCGCCTCTGGACTGTACGTGTTAATGCCGCCTGCAAAGCGAACGGCATCACCTACAGCCGTTTCATTGAAGGGCTGGTCAAAGCCAACATCAACCTGAACCGCAAAATGCTCTCCGAAATCGCCATCTACGACGATGCCGGATTCATCAAGCTGATTCAGGCCGCCAAAGCCGCGATTGCTTAACGCACCCGCTCGCTGAAAGCAGAAAATCCCGACCGCAACCGCGGCCGGGATTTTTGTTTCTCCATACCGGATTCCGTTATCAATCCTTACCGGAATTCAGCTTTTCAAAATAAATCCACCCAGCTTGCGGGCAGATGGTTATTTGATAATTCTGCAACAACCGTGCACCGATACGCGTTCCGCCCGGCGACTCCGCAATGGCAGGCTCTGAAAAAACGAGCTCGGGATCTAACACAACGGAAGAAACAGCGGACGAGCCGTCTGTCGCCACTTCAAAGTCACCCGCTGGATCGATAAGAATCAGTTCTTCCTTACCATCAACAATCCCGCGTACCGCACAAACTCCGGCGTATTTAACAAGAGGAAGCTTAGCCACACCCTGCGCGGGATCCGGATTGTAAGCCGTTTTACTAGTCGAAATAAGAACCTTTGCCTTGGAATAATTCAGCTGAATCTGTTCAAACTTTCTGAGCACTTCCCAGCCGATCACGCCTTTGAGTTCCGGCTCTTCAATACCACGGGTCAGTGGGCCGAGCGAGCCGGTTGCCATGCGCACATTCACCAGCGGACGTTCGATAAAAAGCTGTTTCAACCGCATAGAAGGCACCATAGAAAGACAACTGGCGATCTCATCGCCGGGTTGTTTAAATAGCTGCGCTTCGCGCTCACCAAGTGGTAACGCGCCAATTTTATTTGCCAGCCCAAATTCAAACCAACTGGCGGAACTACTAAAATCCAATAAGACCGGCGAATCAAACCCCATAGATCCTCTCAACATCACCACCGGGCGAAGCGGCAATTCGGCCTTCATCGATAGCGCCGCACCCTGATTCGGATGGACGCGTGTACCACCGCGATACTCCATTCCACTGGGCGTCTGATAAATGCTGAAACCGTAAATGCGCGGATCACAAACGGTGGCCAGATAGGCCGATTGTTCTTTCCACGGGACCGGCTTCGTCTCTGTGGTTTTGCAAGCCACGGTAACCAACAATGCGACTATCAGAAAAAATAACCCATTTTTCGTTCTCATTAATGTTCCTTTCGTTCCGCCGAAGGTCGGCGTCCATCCAGCGTATCCAGCAGGTAATA
>CAZTEK010000387.1:0-1682 GCA_964612095.1 uncultured Verrucomicrobiota bacterium | reverse complement strand
CCGATGGCCGCCAGCTCTTTGAGGCTCAGCTTTCCGGCCGCGAACTCAGCGCCCTTGCCGCTGTCGAACGATGCGTAGCGGTCGGCCCGCATCTTTTTGTAGGGCGATTTCGTAAGGATCGCATCGGCGACAACCAGAGCCCGGGCAAAGGTGTCCATACCGCTGATGTGGGCGATGAAAATGTCTTCGAGATCCGTGGAGTTCCGGCGGATTTTGGCATCGAAGTTGGTGCCGCCAATCTGCAGGCCGCCCGCCTCAAGAATGACGAGCATGGCTTCGACGGTTTCACGGATGCTGACGGGGAATTCGTCGGTATCCCAGCCGTTCTGGTAGTCGCCGCGATTGGCGTCGATACTGCCGAGCATCCCGGCATCCGCCGCAACCTGTAGCTCATGCTGGAAGGTGTGTTGTGCGAGTGTGGCATGGTTGACTTCGATATTCAGTTTGAAGTCCTTTTCGAGGCCGTGCTCTTTCAGGAAGCCGATCACCGTGGCGCAGTCGAAGTCGTACTGATGTTTGCTCGGCTCCATCGGTTTGGGCTCAATGAAGAAGTTCCCTTTGAAGCCCTGAGCGCGGGCATAGTCGCGGGCCATGGTCAGGAATTTTCCGAAGTTATCGAGCTCCTTCTTCATATTGGTGTTGAGCAGGCTCATGTAGCCTTCGCGTCCGCCCCAGAAGAGATAATTTTTGCCGTCGAGCGCGATGGTCGCGTCAATGGCGTTCTTCACCTGCGCACCGGCATAGGCCACGGTATTGAAGTCGGGGTTGGTGCCCGCGCCATTCATATAACGCGCATGGCTGAACAGGTTGGCGGTACCCCACAGCAGTTTAACGCCAGAGGCTTTCTGTTTTTCTTTAGCGTAGGCCACGATGGACTCCAAACGCTTCGTTGTTTCGGCGAAGGTCGCACCCTCTTCCATAATGTCCATCTCATGGAAGCAGTAATACGGCGCGCCGATCTTAGTGAAAAACTCAAACGCGGCGTCCATTTTATTTTTCGCGCGGGTGTCGGCATCGGCACCAGCAAACCACGGGAAAGCGTGGGTGCTGCCACCGAACGGGTCACCGCCGGTTCCGCAGAAGGTGTGCCAGTAAGCGATGGCGAAACGGAGGGTTTCCTTCATCGTTTTGCCGCCGACTAAGCCGTTTTCGTCGTACCATTTAAACGCCAGCGGGTTATCGCTCTCGCGCCCTTCAAATCCGATTTTTCCAATGCCTGGAAAATATTCTTTTACTCCGGTTACAATGCTCATGCTGTTTCTCCTTTTATTTTAAAACCTGCTCCAAATGCCGTTTCCACGCGGCATAAGCCGCATCAAATTTCCCAAGGTTTGGAAAAATTTCCTTCCGTTTTTCCAAGGTTTGGAAAGCCTCATTAAACGAACTGTAGATTCCGGTGCCAATGCCCGCGCCGCGCGCGGCTCCGAGCGCACCATCGGTTTCGTAGAGCTCGATTTTCGCACCACTAACACCCGCCAGCGTTTCGCAAAAAATGTCGCTCATGAACATATTGGCGTACCCAGCGCGGATCGTTTTGATCGCGATGCCGGTTTCTTTCATCACGTCCATGCCGTACATGAAGGAGAAGACGACTCCTTCCTGCAGGGCGCGGCAGAGGTGTGCGCGAGTGTGGCGGTTAAAGTCGAGTCCTGCAATCTGCGCGCCGATATTGCGGTTGCCCA
>CAZTEK010000386.1:0-1683 GCA_964612095.1 uncultured Verrucomicrobiota bacterium | reverse complement strand
TCGACCGATTGATTGTGGCGCAAGCCTCCATCCAGAATGCACCGCTTCTCACAAAAGACCAGACGATCCGCCGCCACTATCCGCTTGCCTGCTGGAAATAAGCGGCGAAAAACCCTTTTTATTCACATAATTGGAGAAAGCTATGAAACAACCTTCCAGCCCGTGCTGCTGTTCAACAGATAAATCCGACGCCACGAAAAAAACATCCTGCGGATGCGATTGCTCAACCGAAAAATCCTCTTCATCCGAATGCTGCTCAACAAAAGAGTCAGTTTCTGCCAAATGTTGCTGCGCACCCGACAAATCTAACTGACGGCCGCAAATCAGCCTTACGGGAAAATATGAACAATCCCCTTTCAGAAGAAGTGATGTATATGCGAATGGCGCTACGCGAAGCGGAGCGCGTTGACGGAAAGCGATTCCAAGTATTGAAAATGGTAAACCAGAACCGGAGTTCGGGAAAATGATCTACAAACGGGAATTCATCGGCGAAGTGCTGGGCACCTTTTTACTGGTGCTGTTCGGATGCGGATCAGTTGCCGTCTCTGTTCTTTTCAATGCACATCAAGGGCTGATGCAGATCGCTCTGGCGTGGGGAATCGGTGTGACGCTGGCCATTTATCTCACGCGGCATTTGTCGTGCGCCCATCTCAATCCGGCGGTGAGTCTGGCGATGGTTGCCAGCAGACGAATGCTCGTTCGGAAACTGCCGGTCTATGTCACCGCTCAGTTCGTCGGTTCCATCCTCGCCGGACTGACGGTCTATGCGCTGTTCGCCCCGTCCATCGCGGCCTATGAAAATGCCCACGGCATTGTGCGCGGCGCGGCGGAATCGGTGGCAACCGCCCGAATGTTCGGCGAATACTATTCCGGCTCCGGAGCCGTCGTTTCGCTTCCTCTGGCCATCGGTGCGGAAGCGCTGGGCACGTTCCTGCTGATACTGATGATTTTCGCGCTGACGGAAGGTTGCAACGTGGGCCGTCCGGATAATGCGCTGGCACCGGTGTTTATCGGCCTGACGGTGACATCCATTATCTGCCTGATCGCACCGCTGACTCAGGCGGGACTAAACCCTGCCCGCGACCTCGGCCCGCGTCTGGTCGCCTGGTGTGCGGGCTGGGGCGACGCCGCCTTTCCTGATCGCGTTGGCGGGTTCTTTTATGTTTACATCGCCGCCCCGTTAACCGGCGGCGTTATCGCCGCGCTATTTTTTATTCACCTATTGGAGAAAGCTATGAAACAACCTTCCAGCCCGTGCTGCTGTTCAACAGATAAATCCGACGCCACGAAAAAAACATCCTGCGGATGCGATTGCTCAACCGAAAAATCCTCTTCATCCGAATGCTGCTCAACAAAAGAGTCAGTTTCTGCCAAATGTTGCTGCGCACCCGACAAATCTAACTGACGGCCGCAAATCAGCCTTACGGGAAAATATGAACAATCCCCTTTCAGAAGAAGTGATGTATATGCGAATGGCGCTGCGCGAAGCGGAGCGCGCCGCCGAAGCCGGTGAAGTGCCGTGCGGCGCGATTATCGTCAAGGACGGCGCAATCATCGGCAAAGCGCATAACCAGACCGAACTGCTGAAGGATCCGACGGCGCACGCCGAAATTCTGGCGATCACGCAGGCCGCCGCCGCGCTCGAAAACTGGCGGCTGACCGATGCCGTCATGTACGTCACCA
>CAZTEK010000385.1:0-1685 GCA_964612095.1 uncultured Verrucomicrobiota bacterium | reverse complement strand
TGCGCCAGGGCGGAAACTTCGGAGCCGACAGCTCGTTCGTCGTGCGCTTCACGCCACCCAAGGCCGATTACGCCACCCTCTCTTTTCTGTTAAACAATGCGTGGGACGACGACTTCCAATCATTCCCCGGACAGCGCCCACCTGAACGCTTTGCCGGCGTATCCCTCACACTGACTTGGTAACCTCAGCCTCTTTCCAACGTACGGTGGGCAGCCATCAGTTCGCCAATCTGTTTACAAAATCATGGACAGCAAAATCATTTTTCCGCCTCGGCGGATCTGCCGAAGGCACGACAACCGCGAATTTACGCGAATGACCGCGAATTAAGACTAAATTCATGCCTTTTTAGAATCCCGTTTATGCTTATGCTCAATAAGACTCATTACGATAAACACTCCTATAAAAAACCCGATCAGTACCGTCTTGATGAAGTTGAGCAGAATGTAAAAACCGTGCTCTACCGCATAATCCTTAAGAAACATGTTCAATAATCCGCTGCACCCTAAAGCAAATGCTCCTACCGCTGTAAGAGTGTAAACTGCTTTGTAAACCTCATCCGTCGTCCGACGTTTCTTCTTGAAGAAAATAACTCCAAGAAGAAACCACATGATCGGTAGCATTATCATCCCCCCCCTCAATCTATTCGCGTCCATTTGCGTTCATTCGCGGTTAAGAATTTCTTTCCAGCTTCCGATGGGCGGCCATCAGTTCACCGGGGTTGGTGAGCGCGGCCATTAGGGAGAGTTCGCCGCAAAGAACGGCGGCGGAGCAGATAAGTGCTAGGCGGCGGGCGTTGGCGCCCGGTTCGCGCTCTTCGCGGCAGCCGAGTTTCTGCATGACTTCTTCAACAAACGGAAGCCCTTTGCCATTGCCGACGGTGCCGACAATCAGGTTGGGAATGGTGACGGAAAACCAGAGGTCGCCATTGCGGACTTCGGCCAGCGTGACGCCCTGCGAGCCTTCGATGATGTTGGCGGCGTCCTGGCCGGTGGCGAGATAGAAGGCCAGCAGCATGTTGGCGTAGTGCGCATTGGCGGAGCGCAGTCCGCCCGCCAGCATGGTGCCGATCAGGTTTTTGCGGATGTTGAGCTGGACGATTTTTTCCGGCGTGCTTTTCAGATATTTCTGAACCAGTTTTCCGGGAACGGTCAGTTCGGCGACGACATATTTGCCACGTCCGAGGATGCCGTTGACGCCGGTGGCTTTTTTGTCGGAGCAGAAGTTGCCGGAAATGGATTCATATTTCAGTTCCGGACAGAGTTCGAGAATGCGGTTCATCAGCGCTTCGCTCGCCTGTGTGACCATGTTATGGCCGGATGCGTCGCCGGTGGTGAACTCAAAGCGGATGAAAAGCAGGTTGCCCGCAATCTGCGAGTGCATGTCGATCAGCTTGGCGAAACGACTGGTCGAGGCAACGACCGTTCCAAACTTGGGGAATTCCGCTTTGATTTTTTCCAAACATTGGAAAGCGACGATGGCGTCCGGCGCTTCGAACAAAACCGAGCGGCTCATCCGGTCGTCGATGACGACCGCTTTGATTCCACCGGAAGCGGTGGCGACGCGTGCACCGCGGTTGACCGTGGCAAACACCGGCGTTTCGTAGGTCGCCAGCGGCAGTTCGGTTTCGATGTCAATTTCCGGCCCGGTGATTTTGACCGGCCCGACCCACTGAAGCGGCACATTGG
>CAZTEK010000384.1:0-1714 GCA_964612095.1 uncultured Verrucomicrobiota bacterium | reverse complement strand
CCGCCTCGCGATAAACAGCGCCGCCGCCCCAGTTAAGAATTTGATTCTGGCTCAGTTTGATCGGCATGGGTAAGCCGTTAGAGGTCGGTCAGTTTGTCAAACACGCCCGTGCACAGCATGCACCGGCCGGAATACGATTGATTCTCAGCGATCATGTCAATCCCTCCAGTTAAATTTCGCGTGATTTACACATTCATTAATAAACAAGGCAAGCAAACCGAGGAGGTACTTTATCACAATTCCTTCGGTTTTGAATATCCCCATCGACGGCGCTCAAAAACTCCCTGTAGACACGACCTTGCCGTTGCGATTATGATGTTATCTGCAACACGGCGTTTTGATTCTGAACGGAGGGCGATGAAAATTCGGCATGAAGTGATTCCTTTTCTGGCCATTGCGGGGGTGATCGCAGCGGGCGTCTGGCTTTTGGTTCGGGGCCTAGCGCCCGATGTTCCGGCCTTGGCGCCCGCTACAGCTTGTCTGCTGCTGCTCGTGCTCGATGGCTATCTGTTCTGGTTCTTTCGAAATCCCACGCGCGTTCCACCGGCCGATCCGGATGCCATCCTGGCCGGAGCCGACGGAGTTGTAGCTCGGATTACGACGTTTTCACCCGACCGGTTCAACGCCATCCGCATGCTGGCCGGCTTGAAACCGGAGGACACGGCACGGTTTCAAAAGCAAGACGTTCTTCGCATCAGCATCTTTCTCAGCTTGATGAATGTGCATGTCAACCGCGTGCCCATTGCGGGACGTTCGCGCTTTCTCGGCTATTTTCCAGGGAAACATGTTTTTACGTTCAAGGAAAAATCGTCCGATGTGAACCAGCACAATTCGATCCTGATTGAGAATGCACGCACCTGCTGCCTGGTGAATCAGATCGTCGGCCCCGTGTGCCGCCGGGTCATCTATTGGCTGTCCCCGACGCAGGCGGTGGCGGTGGCGGCGGGGGACGCTTTTGGAATGATGAAGTTCGGATCCCGGCTGGACATGTATTTTCCGGCAGCAGAGATTGATATCCGGGTTAAAGAGGGCGATCGGGTTCAGGCGGGAGTATCCGTTATTGGAAAGGTTGTTTGATATGCACAGTTCGATAAAAAAAACGCCTGCGTTTCTGAATTGGCGGCAGATTATTCCGTCGCTGATCACGCTGGGTGCCATGCTCTCGGGTTTTTTGAGCATTGTCTATGTGGTGCAGGGCTTTCATCCTGACGCGACAGGCCATGAATTTCTCAACGCTGCGCGGCTGATTATGCTCGCGATGATTCTCGATGGACTGGACGGGAATGTGGCGCGCTGGCTGAAGGGCACCAGTGAATTCGGGGCGGAACTGGACACCTACGTGGACATGACCGCATTCGGTATCGCACCCGCCATTCTGATCTTCGCCGTTACCATGAAGGACGGAACGGATCCGCTGATTCGGGTGCTGCTGCCGTCGGCGGTCGCGCTCTCCGGGGTGGTCCGGTTGGCCCGGTTCAAGGTCGCCGATCCGCTGCGTGGCCAAGGCGGCTATGGCGGACTCCCCATCACCGCCAATGCGGGATGGGTCGCCCTGTTTGTGTTCATCAGCCAATCGGCCTCTCCCCTCAATCTGGATCAGGGCGCCTTTTCGCTGCAGCAAGGCGGCTTTGCCACGCTCTTCCTGATTGGCATCCTGATTTTCATCAGCCTGCAGGTTTCCAATGTGAGATATCCCAAGCCCACCAAGAAGGCG
>CAZTEK010000383.1:0-1734 GCA_964612095.1 uncultured Verrucomicrobiota bacterium | reverse complement strand
GGGCATGGACTCACTTTTAAGCTGATCGTTCATATCAATAGTACCTCAGTTTTTATTCGTTCCGGCAGCAGACCGGATCACCAGTTCGCAGGGCAGGTGGGTCCAGTCGTTCACTTCAAAAGCCGTGGCTCCGCCGCACCACCCGAAAAGCACCCGGGCCGCTGCGTTTGCCGGCGGAGTGTCCCAGATCACCTCTACCCGTCCGTCCGGACGGGTTTCTGTCCGCACCCAACCGGATCCTTCCAGAACCAGCGCATGGGTTTTGCAGGGGCGGTTGCGCTCATCCGTCAGCTGCAGGATACGACGGCCAGCCTCGCCGGTAACCATCTCCGTTTCGGCAAGGCGAAGACTCTGCGGCCGGTCCGGCGCCTGCTGGGCATTTGAACGCGGGGTCTGCGGATTCCCCGCAAACGCCGGATTCCGCAGAGGAACCAGCGCATCGGTTTTCTTCAGAAACTGTTCAATCAGGAGATCCAGCTCGGCAACCTTGTCCGGCATGTACCCCGCCAGATTGACCGACTCATACGGATCCCGTTTTAGATCGAACAGCTCATAGGCAGGTGAAGCCGCATTTTCACCGGCATGATGATACCGGATGAGCTTGTAGTCTCCCGCCCGCACGGAAGTCGACGGAGCGCACAGAATACCGAACAGATGAGGAAAGTGGGTGAACACCGGCTGGCGGTCCATCGTTTTGCCTTTCAGCAGCGGAACAAAGCTCTGCCCGTCGAGAAGGGTTTCGGGCGACGGTTTCAGACCGGCGATCTCCAGAACCGTCGGATAGACATCCACCGACTGCACCGGCGTTTTGCAAACGGTTCCCGCCTGAATGTTGCCGGGCCAGCGGACAATCCACGGAACCCGTACGCCGCCTTCATACAGATTGGCCTTGCCGCCGCGCAGCGGACGGTTGCTGGTCCACGGATTTCCGTTGATTTCGTTATGGATGACGCCACCGTTATCCGAAGTCAGCAGAATCACCGTATTTTCTTTCACGCTGCGGTTTTCGGGCTGATCCAGCCAGTCGAGCAGGATTCCGATGCTGAGATCCATGCTTTCGAGCATCGTCCCCATTTCCGGGCAGCGCTGATCCTTCTTCGGATCTCTGCGCCCGACATACTTCGGCAGGAGATCTTTTTTCGGGATGATCGGCCCGTGAACGGCATAATGCCAGAAGTTCAGATAGAAGGGCTTTCCGGAATCCTTCACGGAAGTGATCCATTTAATGCTTTCCTGAGCGAGCCGCTCGTTCAAATATTCGCCCGCCGGTCTCGGAGAGAGGTTGCGGATCCCGTTTTTATAGGGCGAATAATAATCGGGCGGTCCGGGCAGATGATCGCCACCGATGACAAAATCAAAACCCTGATGTTCAGCGTTGTATTGATCGCCGGTTTCCTTCCACTGTTTGCCGGAAGGACTGAGATGCCACTTCCCGATATGGGCGGTCTGGTAGCCACTGACCTTCAGCCGCTCCGCCAGCGTGATGATTTCCAAAGGCATATAATTCCTGTTTTCCACCAGACCGCAATACTTGTCCCCTTCCGGGGGAAGTGCTTTGGGCACGGGCACATCCTTGGACGTAATTGCCACGGTCATCCGCAACCGGGCCGGATACTGGCCGGACAGGATGCTTGCCCGGGTCGGCGAACACAGTGGTGCCGCCGCATAGGCATCGGTGAACAGCATTCCCTCTTTGGCCAGTCTCGTCAGATTGGGCGTTTCATAATAGTCCGA
>CAZTEK010000382.1:0-1755 GCA_964612095.1 uncultured Verrucomicrobiota bacterium | reverse complement strand
AGCTCTGTCCGGTGATTTTTTTAAACAGCCGCGAAACGGTCGATGCACTGCGCCCGCTGATCTTTACCGCTTCCTGCATGCTCAAGGCACGCTCCGGATGCTGCCGGATCATTTCAATAACCGATGCAATTAAGTCATAGTCTTTGTGGTGGATAAGCTGGCTGCGGATGATCAACTCCAGCAACTGACGCAACATCGCCAAAAGCACTTCAATTTTCTCCTCCGGGAAAACAGCGCTGTCCGCAAAAGCACGCTGCAACGCATCGTTCCCCTGCTCATTTTCCCAACGGGCCGCATAGGGTGAAATGTTCGGAGCCGCCTGACTGCGAAACTGCCCGATCATTACAAATCCAGCCAGTTCGTTGTTCACAATCAACGGCGCGGCCGCCTCCCGCATACCTGCATGACAGGTATAGGAAATCATCTCATTTTTATTTCGCGCCGCTTCCATCATCTGCCGGTCGAGATCACGACAGCAGGAATCCAGTCCCAGCGTTTCGCGCAGCATCCGGCAATAGGCGCAATTCGGACGCCCCTTTTCGTCCGGATAAAGAATTTTCTTATCCGGCCCGAACAGAGAAACCCGCGCGCCGTGCAGTTCGGTATAAAGGTCGAATACCTCCGCAACCTTTTGACTGATCGTATGGTTTAGCGTAGCTAACATTTGATAAACTAAGCGCATATTGACGTAAAAGTCCATTACTTTGCTTTTTTCTCCTATGGCACAACGGACTCATTATCTGTAGATTCCAGCTTCCAAACTAATAGGTGGTGACATGACAAAAGATGCTGCGATCCAAAAAACTATAGCTGCCCACATTGAAAATTTCGGGAAAAAGCCTGATAGTATTGCTTGGGCGCCAGGCCGTATTGAAGTGCTGGGCAACCACACCGATTACAATGCCGGAACTACACTTTCTGCCGCCATCAACTTCGGTCACTGCTTTTGCATATCCCGCTCCGCCCGCCCCGGCATTCACCTATACGCCGCAGACGCCGAACAGCACGCCAGTTTCGAAGTCGCAGACACCAACAAGGTTCCCGGCATTGGAAGCGGAAGTTACGTCAAAGGCGTCTTTCACTTCATTCAGGAACATTTGGAACAAAAAATCGACGGACTCGACTGCACCTCTCTGGGTATCGTGCCGCTCGGCGCCGGGCTCTCCAGCTCCGCCGCGCTGGAAGTCTCCGCCGCTTATGCCGTTCTTCACATTCTCAATGTCACCATCGATAAAAAAGAAATCGCCCGCCTTTGCCGACGTGCTGAACATCTGTTCGCGGGAACAAACTGTGGACTGCTGGATCAATTCTCCAGCATTTTCGGTCGCGGGCACGGTCTTATCCACTCGGATTTCCGGACACTGGACGTTTCATCGGTCGTGCTGCCGGACGATATCGATTTTCTTATCGTCAACCCGCACATTAAGCACAGCCTCGCTGATTCCCCTTATAATGAACGGCGGGAACGTTGCGAACAGGCCGCCGCCCAACTGGCTGAAATTCTACCTCATCCTGTCACCGCACTGCGGGATGTCTCTCCGGAAGAATTTGCCGCCAACCGAGGCCGGATTGCCGCAGGTGCCGCCAAACGTGCCGCTCATATCATCGGCGAAATTGACCGCGTTGAAAAAAGCATGGATCTGATCCGCAAAGGAGATATCAAGGGCTTCGGACAATTTCTTTTCGAATCGCACCGGAGTTCGATTGAAAACTTTGAAAACTCCTGCCCGGAACTCGACATCGTCGTCGAAGCCG
>CAZTEK010000381.1:0-1765 GCA_964612095.1 uncultured Verrucomicrobiota bacterium | reverse complement strand
CGCGCTCTATTTCGTCCCTGACCTCAGTATTCGGAAGTGACACTTTGCGTGTCGGATAGGGATCAACATAGATAAGGTCGACCGCCTGCTGTTGCTCCATGAAACGTGTCGAAGAGCCGAACATCATTACCGAACCGGGATGTTTGGGATCGTTTTCATTCAGAATCCAGCGCAGCTCAACCAATTCTGATGTCGGCGTTTTCCATCGATCAGGTTCATCTTGGAACCAGTAACTTAAAAGCGCCGGATGATCCTTCAAAAAGCGCATCTTGCTCCGTGAATTCTCGAAGTTTTCCTTTACTTTCATATCAGCATAAAGCGGAAGAAAGACGTAGATTTGATGTTCGGCGGCCAGATCCATATAGCGACCAAGCTTATCGAAATCGTTACTCGGGGTGCCCTGAACCGCGTTAAAGCCTGCATCACGCAACAGTGGGAATGTTTTTTCCGGCTTTTCAACATGAAAGATTCCGATGGGAAAGAAGGGCTTGCCATCGACTTCATAGTGGCCATTGGTGAATGAAGACGGCTGTTTGACAATCGCGATGATATCTTTGGTCTCCAGAAGCAGGCTTGAATCCGGATTAAACAAACGAGCCGTTACCGTATACCGCTCGGCTTTATCGGTTGAAATTCGAAATGGGAATTTCAACATCTTTTTGTCCGCCTGCTGCCGCTCGCCGGTAAAAACAGAATTGCCATTGGAATCGGTGACCGTCGCCGTCGCCGTCATTCCTTTTGCAACGGCCGGATCCCGATTCATGTGCATTATGGCTGCGGAATCCAGCGAGCCGCCTTTGCGGGCATAAGCTGAACGCTGTTCAACTGCGAGCTCAAAAGGAACCAATTCTCTGGAAATAAATTCCAGATCATCAAAGACTGATTCTCCGGAACCAAATTGGCGGAGTAGCAACACCGCATTGGCGGTGTCCTGCGGCGCGCTTAATTTGACTTCAACTTTTACCCAGGCTCCATATTGACCGACAGAAAAGGCTGGAGAGTACTCTCCTCCGATGTATTTCCCTTCGTGGTTATAGAACTCAATTTTCAGCTTGGGTCCTGCCCCTCCGCCTTTTGTCGATCTGATCCATGCTCGAAAATAATAATCCCTTGAGCCTGGTATATCTGCAACCGTGATTCGCGCATAAGGGTTTTCTATTCCCAATTCTTTTATCACCAGCGCCGGGGTGCTATTCTGTCCGCTTTTGGGTTCAATAGAGCCTGTTGCCGGAAGCTGCCATCCTGCGGCATTTTCAAAACCAGGATACTGCAATAAATTTTCACCGGATTCCCCGCGTTTCGCAGAAGTTGATTGCACGACATTTAGCTGCTCAATAACCAAAGATTTGACTTCAACTTTTGAAGCATCTGCCATATTGCGGGCGACCAGATAGAATTGCATCCTTACAGTTCCTGCATCGGCGGTGAACTCTTTGGAGAAGGGTTGCCATGGTTGATCCTTGGTCACAGTATATTCATTATATTTGATGCTTTTGCCTTCTGCGTCAAGCAGGCGCACTGCAACCAAAAACTTCCCTTGCATGTTCTCCGTCTTCAACTCACCCGAGAACTTAAACTTTTTCCCGGCCGGATCGGCAAACGGCAGATTTATGACGACGTTCCGCCAATCATTATTCTTGTCTGCCATGTCGCCATTCATCGCCAACACGGTGTCATTGTCTGACAAAATGCATTTACGTCCAGCCACATAGGACTGAAATGCCTTGTCTTTGAAATCTAACTTCACTATCTCCCCAGCCATGGA
>CAZTEK010000380.1:0-1765 GCA_964612095.1 uncultured Verrucomicrobiota bacterium | reverse complement strand
ATCATTAGCTTCGATTACTGACATGCGATGGATCTCCTTTTAAATAAGTTCAGGCCGGTGATTATCTTGAAAATAGGGTTCGTATTCAACGCTTAAACCACATCGGTTTTGTCCATAGCCGCGAGGGCAGGACAGCCTTCGGCCACACGCCACCCGTGCGGAAAATCGCGGCACTGAGCCGGGCGAGCTTCGTAAAGCGTGCAAAACCCGTCTTTTAGTAACACACAACTACCGTCCGGCGCGTCGGCTAAACTCAATTGCTTGCGATTAGCGGCCAGCACCGTATACCGCTCAATAAACTGCTCTTCCGTAATCCCGGCATGAAGGGCCAACTGAACCATATCGCCTTCTGTAAGCAACACATGCCCCGACCAGCGGCAACACGTACCGCATTGACAACATTTAAAGGCCCCGTCTACTGCTTCCATAATCTAGGTTTCAACTGTAATTTAACGGCGAATGGATTGACATAAATCACTATAAATATAAATATTCCGCCCTTGCCGCCCATTATAGTTTACGCGGTATGAGGGATTAACAACCAGACAAGGAGAATTCTGAACATGACCAAGCTCGTCAAGAAAACAAATGTTGCCCGTCTTTTAGCTGTTGCCACCACATTAACACTCTTCACCGCCTGCTCAAAAGAAACACCCACGGCCTTGCCAGAAAAAATCACTGAAAAAACCCCGGCCGTTGAAACCGTGGATCTATCCTCACAAGCTCCAGATTTATTTAAAACCCCTTTGCAACCCAATCCGCTGGCTCCTTCCGCCGACGACGTGATCGCAACCGTTGAGGGTGAAAAAATTACCCACGGTGAAGTTATGCAAGGCGTACAGATGAATCTAATGCAAATGAGCAAACGGGTTCCTCCGCAACAGCTCTCCCAAATGTATGGACAGATTTACCAAAACGTAACCGACACCTTGGTCGCCAACATCCTTCTCACCAAAGCGGCTGCAAAATCCAGCTTGACTATCAATGACGCCGAACTGGACAAGGAAATCGCGCTTATCGAAGCCAATGCCCCGGAAGGCACTTCGCTTAAGGACGCTCTAGCTGAAAACAAAATCGAATACAGCGAATGGAAAGAAGATCTGCGCAAGCAAATGTTAGTTCGCAAATTGGTTGATGAAAAAACAGCCACCGTTGCAGCCGTCACTCCCGTTGAAATCGCCACCTTCTATCAGGAAAACGCTGATTCATTCAAGAGCCCTGAGTCCGTGTCCGCTAGCCATATTTTATTAGCCTTCACCCCCGAAGACACGGACGCAACCAAAGCTCAGAAGAAACAAAGTCTCGAAAAAATCCGTGCAGACATCCTCGCTGGTGGCGATTTCGCCGCTATTGCCGCAGAAAAATCGGACTGTCCTAGCAAAAAACAGGGCGGATCACTCGGCACCTTTGCTCGCGGACAAATGGTTCCTGAATTTGAAACAGCCGCTTTTTCTCAAGAAATTGGTAAAGTCGGCGATATCGTCGAAACTCAATTTGGCTACCATCTCATCAAAACTACCAAACACGAACCTGCGGGCGTCCGTTCACTGGCCGATGTAAAAGATCAGCTTCAGGATTACCTAACCGGTAAGAAAAAACAGACCGCATTGCTGGCCTATATTGAAGAACTCAAAGCAAAAGCAAATATTGAGATCAAAAAACCAGCTCTTGACGAAACCAACGTTCCCGCAGCCGTCCAATAGCGCAAAGGGTTTTAAAAAGAAAAAGCGTTTCCTCTCGGAAACGCTTTTTTTATTATTGGTGC
>CAZTEK010000379.1:0-1773 GCA_964612095.1 uncultured Verrucomicrobiota bacterium | reverse complement strand
TTCACTTCAAAAATCATCGCATGGATGCTACACCACAGTTTATTTTTCCGTTGCAGATACCACGGTTTGCACGGAAGCGACCACCCTTGAGCCTCGGCCCATTCCAGTAGCTCCGTGATTTCATCGAAATACTTCATATTACGCAACAGCCAACGTTCCCAAGGTTTAGGTCGCCCGCCGAAATGAATCACCGCACAGGTTGGATCCGTATCCATCAGATAACGCCGGATCAGCGGCGGCTCCTCAGAAAAGGCCAACAGGGAACTCATAACGGCTTCATCAAGAAGGAAATAAGCAAAACTTCGATCATTTACCACGCAGTCTGAAACATCATCGGCAATTACTTTACGAATCTGTGCGTCCCACCGCCGGATAAAATCAAGATGTTTTCGATGAACCGTGAAACAGTGGGCATTACAAGATGTATTGATCGCCGACACCTTGCGTTCGCCCACATCATTCCGCCAGATTTCGAGCACTTTTTGAGGAAGTCCTTCGCGTTTTTCGCCAGCGGCGTAGCGCTTTTTGAAAAGATAGGTAATTTCTGATGCTGGACGCATCCGTATCTGCAACCCTTGACCGCCAGCCTCTACCAGCGGTGTAATATCGCCAGTGACAATACAGTCAGAATCAATCCACATAATCTGATCGGTCTCTGCCGTCAAAATGGCAGCGGTTTTCTGGTAAACGATATTGCGATGATTCGCCTCATCCGAAGCCGTAAAAAGGGTCACTCCGTCAATCTGATGCAATAATGCGCGCTCCACTTCGCCAAGGTTATGCGTTACCACATGCACTGGTAAACTGACTCCACGGCGGCGCAAAGAAAGCAGGAGCAGAAAAGTACCCCATACGAAGTTGTGATCACAGGCGGTAACAATGGTTTTAGAACTCATTTAAGCCGTCCACTTCCCCCTGAATAAATCTTGTGCCATCGACCCGTTATGGCAACAATCACCGTATGAAAAAAGTTGGTGTCATTGCAAACCCTAAACGTCCACACGCCCCCGACATCTTTGAGCGTCTCGCCCGCAAAGCCGAAACGCTAGGCATGGAGCTATTTGCCGATAAACAAACGGCAGAGCGTCTGCCTTCCGCGAAAGTTCTTCCATTTGATCAATTCGCCAAAACCGTCGACGTACTGCTCGCGCTGGGCGGTGACGGCACGGTGCTCTTCTGCTCAAAACTCCTAAACGGGGCAAATGTTCCAATTCTTGGAATCAACCTCGGCAGTCTAGGCTTCCTCACCGGCGTCGGCGAAGAGGCCGTCGAAAAAGCACTCAATGCGCTGGCCGCTGGCGAATGTAACCGTGAAACCCGCACCGTGGCCGACTGTAAGATTCTGCGTAATGGCCATCCGAACGGCGATTACCGGATTTTAAACGATGTCGTCATCGGTTTTGGCGGTTCGTCACATATCATCACACTCGGCCTTTCGGTAAACGGCGAACCCATAACCTCCTTCGCCTGCGACGGCATGATCGTCTCCACTCCGACCGGAAGTACCGGCCACTTTCTTTCCTCCGGCGGACCGATCATCCAGCCCGGCGCAGGCGTTTTCGGCATCAGCGTCATCTGCCCGCACACGCTCAGCAACCGGCCGCTGGTTCTGCCGGACTCCAACATCATCGAAATTACCGTACAGCACACATATAAAAAACTGATTCTTTCCGCAGACGGACAGGATGTTGAAGAACTCGACGTGGGAGATGCCGTCCGGATAACCCGCAGCAATACACCCGTCACCTTCCTGCATCTGCCTAACTACAGCTA
>CAZTEK010000378.1:0-1774 GCA_964612095.1 uncultured Verrucomicrobiota bacterium | reverse complement strand
TTTGAAAACAACCGGAACTGGGCGCAGGGAATTGTTGAAAAGGATCCAGAGTTTTTTAAAAAGCTCTCGAGTCAGCAGGCTCCGCAATATCTCTGGATTGGCTGTTCCGATAGTCGTGTGCCAGCTAACGAAATTATCGGACTGGCTCCTGGCGAGGTGTTCGTGCACCGCAACATTGCCAATATGGTAATTCATACGGATATGAACTGCCTTTCTGTTATTCAGTACGCCGTCGATTTCCTGAAAGTGAAGCATATCATTGTTTGCGGGCATTACGGATGCGGCGGTATCGAAGGTGCGATGGATAACCGGCCGCAAGGACTGGTGGATAACTGGCTGCGGCATGTCCGCGATATTTACCAGAAGTACGAATTTACTCTCGACCGTATTAGCGATAAGACCCGCCGCAGTGATAAACTGTGCGAACTCAACGTCATCGAACAGGTCGCTAACGTATGTCATACTACGATCGTGCAGGAAGTCTGGCGGCGCGGACAGGAGCTGGCGGTGCACGGTTGGATTTATGGGCTTGAAAACGGACTGTTGCGCGACTTGCATGTTTGCGTGCGCGGTGCGGATGAGCTGTCTTCAATCTACCGCATGGCGATCGAGGAAGAGTTGAATTAATAACGCGGCCAGATTCAAGTTATTAAAATAGTCGTTAAAAAGTCGTATCACATTGGTTTTAATACACTTATAATTATTTACACGCATCTCTTAAACGAAACCCCTTACTGGGTTTGACAACCTGTTGTCGGCTTGTTAAATTACTGCCATCTCGCGGGTTGCATTTGCGCCGCACCGGAAGGAGTGTACGGTATGTCAGTATGGGCAATTGTTCTAGCGTGTGGTAAAGATCAGGAAATCGGAGCGGGTATTGATGTCGCATTTCTTGCGCTCGGGTCCCGTCCGGTCGTTGCGCGTTCCATTCAGACCTTGGAACAGAATCCGCTCATTGAAGGTATTGTGCTTGTTGTTCGTAAAGAGCGTGTGGACAGCGCGTTGCACACGGTTCGATCCTTCGGATGTCGTAAAATTTCTGCTATCGTCGCTGGCGGACCCGCTCGTCTAACCAATTTGAAAAATGCGTTGGAACGGGTTTCAGACGATGCAACGGCGGTGCTGATTCATGAGGCAACCCGACCCTTTTTGACCGATGACATCATTACGGAAACGATCAAAGCCGGTAAACGCTACGGCGCTGCCGTGGCCGCCGTAAAAAGTGCCGATGCCGTCAAGCTGGCTGAGTCGGGGCAGAAGATCACTAAATCGCTCGACCGCAATACGGTATGGCTGGTTCAAAGTCCGCAGGTTTACAAAATAGATGTCTTCAAAAAAATGCTCAAAGGTTCCGGCAAGTTGGTGGACGATGATTCCGAGTTGCTAGCTAAAGGGAAGCAGGAGATTCATTTAGTGGCTGGATCGTCGGGAAATATGAAAATACGCACGCCGGATGATCTACAGGTCGCTTCGGCCATTCTCAGTGTCGCACGCCGAACCCATTAAACTCGCCGGTTGCCGTCGAACGGCGCACCAGTTCGTTGGTGATATATCGCCCAAGATTCGAACGACGAACAGCTTGCAGAAGCTCCATTAACTGATCTTCCGCGCCCTCTGCAACCAGTGAAACGCTTCCGTCGAACTCGTTTTTAACCCAGCCGGTTAGGTTTAGTTCCTGCGCCAGACTCACCGTTGTATACCGAAATCCAACGCCTTGCACTCGGCCTTCATAGCGTACGGTTAATCGTTGCGGTTTCATACAGCGGTGGTTCGT
>CAZTEK010000377.1:0-1779 GCA_964612095.1 uncultured Verrucomicrobiota bacterium | reverse complement strand
TCGTACGGAATGAAAGTGATTCACCACTCGTGCGGTGCCGTCCGCAAAGTGATTCCGGATCTGGTCGAGGTTGGCGCGGATGTGATTCATCCGATTCAGGCGTTGGCGACGGGGATGGAGCCGCAGGGGTTGCATGACGGGTTTTCCGATACGGTTGCATTCTGCGGCGGGGTGGATGCGCAGAATCTGCTGGTTAACGGTTCGGTGGAACAGGTGAGGGAAAAGGTTAAAGAATTGCGCCGGATTTTTCCGACCGGACTGATCATCTCCCCCAGTCATGAAGCGATTTTGCCGGACATTCCTCCGGAAAATATCGCCGCCCTGTTCGGGACGGCGCAACTCAAGAGATGAAGCCGGCTTCTTGAGAAAGGGAACTGGGTTTTGAAGATGGTTTGAGTAGATTGAAATGGAATGAAAGCGTCGCGGCGGATTTAGAATTCAAACCGTTGGTTAAAGAAAGGGTTCAGGTATGTTGAAGAAAAAACGGGCGATCGTAAACGGATGGCTTTTTATCCCCAGCTCCATGGTTTTCGCCTCCTTTGTATGGGGCGTGGCGCAGGAGATCCCATGCATCATGCTCAAGAGCTTCGACGTATCCAACACGCTGATCGGCCTGACCAGCCTGTTGGGAATTCCGATGGCATTCCGTTTCCTGTTCGGGCCGTTGGTGGATCACCACAGCACGAAGCGCCGGTGGATATTGGTCATGCAGCGGATTGTGACCGTTCTGATGCTGCTGACGGCCGCGCTGTGCGGCCTCTTTCTGCTTCTGGGGCCGGCCGCATGGCAGATGCCTTTAATCATGGCACTGTTTGCAGCGCTTTCGTTCTGTTCGGTTTTTCACGATGTGGCATGGGGCGGCTATTTTCTGACTGCGGTTGATGAGAGGGATAAGGCGCTGTTTGTCGGCATCAACACGGCCTTTATCCGTCTGGCGATTATTTTCTCTCAGGGGTTCATGGTTATTCTGGCCGGTAAAATCAGCAAGCAGACTGGGCTGGTTATGTCGGGCTGGGCGGTCTGCTTCGCCGTGCTGGGTGTGATTCAGCTCGCGCTGATGATTTATCACCATTTTGTGTATCCTTATCCCAGCCTTGACTGTCCCATCGAAAAACAGAATCGCGAATCGTTTTTAAAAGTATTTATCCGTTTTTTTGAGCAGCCGCGCGCCTGGGTGATTATCGCTTTCGTTTTTCTATACCGCCTCGGCGAGGGCCTGCTCGCCCGCATGAAAATCCCGTTTTTGATGGATAAGATCGAAGCGGGCGGCCTTGGACTGTCGCTGGAACAGGTCGGTGTGATAAGCGGAATTTTTACCATGTTTGCCATGGTGGCCGGCGGAGTGGCTGGCGGGCTGTTGCTTAAGAAATACGGATTACGCAAAACCATTTGGCCTTTTGCGATCCTGATGACCGCATCGCATGCCGGGTTTGTCTGGCTGTCTGCGCATCCGGTTTTTACGGAAGTGCACTTGATGGGAACAGCCATCAATCTGTGGGGAACGCTTGTCTTGACCAGTGAAGCTTTTTGCTACGGCATAGGATTTTCGTCCGTCGGACTTCTGCAGTGCGAAGCTTCCCGCGGACCATACCGCGCAACATTCTTTGCGCTACTGACCGGAGTTATGACCCTTAGCTGGATTCTTGCCGGAAGTTTGAGCGGAATTATTCAGACGCAGGTCGGCTACGTATGGCTGTTCATCCTGAGCATTGTTTTTGCAGTTCCGGGAATAGTTATTATTGCCTGGCTGCCGCTGAAAGAATTTGAAGAGCGCGGAAA
>CAZTEK010000376.1:0-1779 GCA_964612095.1 uncultured Verrucomicrobiota bacterium | reverse complement strand
CTGCAGCGGCAAACCTCGCTTATAATAAATAGCAGTCAGCGGATATTTATGGATGAAGTATAAAGGAAGAACCGTATTTGCGTCCGTCATGATCGTGACGGTTTTCATTGGGCTGGGTATTCGCCTGGCCTTTTTGCATTTACGGCCGTCTCCGGGAACCATGGCGCGTATTGCGAATGCCCGGCGGCTTGAACAGGAAACCCGCGGACCGCGCGGGCGGATTTTAGACCGTAATGGAAGCATGTTGGCTGGGGATATTGCGGCGAAGCATATCTGTGTTGATCCTAAGTTTATTAAGGAAAATGGCGATATTTCTGCGGTTTACAATGCGCTGGCCAGCCAATTCCCGGTGGATAGGGCCAATCTGTGGCAGGTATTGAATGACTCAGAACGGCAATATGTGCGGGTTCAAAAATTTGTTCGTGAAGAAACGATTGGTCCGCTGCGGGCGATGAATCTTAAAGGCGTTGTATTCGAAGATGTTCCGATTCGTGATTACCCGAAAGGGGTGCTGGGCGCGCATGTAATCGGTTATGCCAACTATGAAGGCGTTGGCAGTGCCGGAGTTGAGCAACGGATGAATACGTTGATGCAGGGTGTGGCCGGCTTGCGAATCAGTCAGAAAGACGGGCGCCGCCGGGAGATTTATCAGCGTCGCACTGTAGATATTGAGGCGCAATCTGGTGCCGATGTCTATTTGACGATTGATCAGCAGATTCAGCACTTCGCCGAGAAAGCGCTTGATAATCTGAATACTAAATATCATCCGCAGGCCGCGTGGGCCATTGTACAAAACGTGCGAACCGGGGAGATTCTGGCGATGGCTTCTCTGCCGACTTACAATCCGAACCGGTTCAGCACGGCACCGCCGGAATGGATGCGCAATCGCACGGTCAATTATACCTACGAGCCGGGTTCGACCTTTAAAGCCATGGTCATTGCTGCCGCGCTGGACTGTGGAGCGGTGCGCTCCACCGATCTGTTCGACTGCGAGAACGGCGCCTGGTTTTTTGCCGGAAAAATATTGCACGATTCGCACCCTGAAGGGGTCCTCAGCGTGGCCGATATCATCAAGAAGTCGAGTAACATCGGTGCGGCGAAAATTGCGGTGAAGATGGGTGATCAGAAAGTTTATGAGGCGTTGCGCGCATTTGGCTTCGGTGATCGTACCGGACTGGAACTGCCCGGTGAAGATGCCGGGATTGTCTGGAAAACTGATCGCTGGTCCAAGCTGAGTATCAGCCGCATTGCGATGGGGCATGAAGTGCTGGTGACTTCGATGCAGATACTGAACGCCATTAGCGCAATCGCCAATGATGGGGTCCGGATGCGCCCGCAGATTATCCGTAAAGTGGTAAACACCGCCGGAGAAACGCTGCAAACTCTTCATCCGCAAGTAATGAACCGTCCGATCCGTCCGGAAACGGCCAAAGAGATGCGGCGGTTGCTGGCCCGCGTCACGCAGCCGGGCGGAACCGGGACGAAAGCGGTTGTTCCCGGTTTTATGGTGGCCGGGAAAACAGGTACTGCACAGAAAGTGAATCTGGAGCAGGGCGGATATTACAGCGGGAAATACATTTCCTCCTTTGTTGGTTTCCTGCCGGTTGAGAATCCGGCCATCAGCATTATCGTGGTTGCGGATGAGCCGACGCAGAGCGGATATTACGGGGGAACGGTCTGCGCCCCGTACTTTGCGGAGATTGCCGATCAGACTGTGCGCTATCTGCGGATTCCGCCGGAAGGATTTACCACAGAATACGTCACCGGGGTTACATCCGG
>CAZTEK010000375.1:0-1804 GCA_964612095.1 uncultured Verrucomicrobiota bacterium | reverse complement strand
CATCGAGCGCACCCGCTTTAAAAAGACGCTCCATCACATAATCAAAAATCTGCGGATTGCAGTCGTCGATGTTGGTTTCGAAAACTTGTAGGGCTGGAATGGTCGCAGACCTTCCAGCCGCGGCGGGAAGGCATTCAGCCGTTCCCGCCCTACAACCTCCCAACTCTGCACGCAGGACATTCGGAATATCGAGATCCCAGCCGCCTGCACCGTACGCGGTTTTGTCTGAAACAAAACCGGCTGGCCGGTCGCCGAAGCCGTCGCATAGCGTCGCCAGCAACGCGGCGCCGGTTGGCGTCAGCAGTTCTTTTTCAATGTCGCCGTGCGTGTACGGAATGCCGATTAAAAGTTCTGCGGTCGCCGGAGCCGGAACCGGCATTGAACCGTGGGCGCATTGGATTATGCCGTGCCCGGTGCGCAGATTCCCTGCGTAAACTTTTCCGATGCCGAGCGTTTCGAGTCCGAACACCGTTCCGACGATGTCGATAATGGCGTCCACGCCGCCGACTTCATGGAAATGAATTTTATCCACCGTCGTGCCGTGAACTTTCGCCTCGGCTTCGGCGAGCTTGGTGAAAACGGCGATACTGCGCGCCTTCACGGTATCACTGAGTCTGGCGGCTTCGATAATTTTAACGATGTCGGCAAGGTGGCGGTGCGGCTGATGTCCAGCGGGATCCAGCTCTACATCAAAATGCGTCGCGCTAATGCCCCGCTTAACGACCTTTTCGATTTTCAGCTGATAGCCGGAAACGGGCAGGGCGCTCACCATGTTCCGGAAACCGTCTTCCGAAAGTCCCGCATCCAGCAAAGCACCGACAAACATATTGCCGCTGACACCAGAGAAGCCGGAGAGGTAGAGAGTGGACGAGTGGAGCGCTGGAGTGTTGGAGTGTTGATTTGCTGCTGTTTTTTTCTTTTCCATTATTCCAGTACTCCCTTACTCCAATACTCCACTCTTCCTATCTCATCGAATTCATCATGCCAGCCAGACGGCCCGCGCCGAAGCCGTTATCAATATTCACAACAGCAATTCCGGCGGCACAGCTGTTCAGCATGCCAAGCAGGGCGGCCAGCCCTTCAAAGCTTGCGCCGTAGCCGACGCTCGTCGGCAGAGCGATCACCGGCTTATTCACCAGTCCGCCGACCACGCTGGCCAGTGCGCCTTCCATTCCGGCGGCGACGATAATCACATTGGCGCTGCGGATTTTTTCTTCCTGCGCAAAAAGACGGTGAATGCCTGCGACGCCGACGTCGAACACGCGCTCGACGCGGTGGCCCATCAGCTCCGCCGTCAGCGCGGCTTCTTCGGCAATGGGGATATCGCTGGTTCCGGCGGTTATCACGAGAATGAAGCGGTCCGGATCTGGCGTATGCTTTTCTTTGCGGACGATGATCAGCCGAGCCGCTTCATGGTATTCCGCTTCCGGCACCAGTTTTTTTACCGCCGCAAACGTTTCGGCATTTGCCCGCGTCGCCAGAATATGATGCGCGCCCTGATTCATCCGCTCGACAATCTGCGCCACCTGCTCCGGTGTTTTACCAGCGCAGTAAATCGCTTCCGGTGCGCCGCACCGCTCTGCGCGATGACTATCGATCTTTGCAAAACCCATTTCTTCAAACAGATCCGATTTCATTTTAAATCCTCGTTCAAGCTTCCCATCCGGTAGCCGAACAAATCCAGCGCAACATGATGGAACCCCTGTGTCTTTAGCTTTTCCGCAATCAACGTGGCAGTTTCCGGCTCCGCCAGCTTCGGAATCCATTCCGGTTCGACTTCGATCCGCGCCAGTGTGCCGTGGTG
>CAZTEK010000374.1:0-1817 GCA_964612095.1 uncultured Verrucomicrobiota bacterium | reverse complement strand
TCTTCGCGGTGGCCGAAAATGAAGATATTGTCTTCGCCGACGTTCTGGGCGATTTCAATATTTGCGCCGTCCCATGTACCGACCGTGAGTGCGCCGTTGAGAGCTAGTTTCATATTTCCGGTACCGGAGGCTTCTTTACCTGCGGTCGAAATTTGCTCAGAGAGGTCAGCGGCCGGAATAATTTTTTCAGCTAAAGATACGTTATAGTCAGGCAGGAAGACGGCTTTGAGGCGGCCTGCGACGACGGGGTCGTGGTTGACGACTGAGCCAATGGCGTTAATGAGTTTAATTACACGCTTTGCGATGTGATAAGCGGGTGCTGCCTTGGCGGCAAAGATGAACGTGCGCGGCACCATATCAATTTTGGGGTCGGCCTTGATGCGCTGGTAGAGTGCGATCAGATGCATGGCGCTGAGCATTTGTCTCTTATACATGTGAAGGCGTTTAACCTGCACGTCGAATAGCGATTCAGGATGAATCGGCACATGTAGCGTTTCTTCAATATAATGCGCTAGCGCCACTTTGTTACGCCTCTTGATCGCCATGAATTCTTTTTGGAAGGCTGGGTTGGTTGCGAAGGACTCCAGTTTTTTGAGTTCTTCGAGGTTTTTGATCCAGCTTTCGCCGATCTTGTCGGTGATGAGCGAGGAAAGCTCTGGATTGCACTTCAGCAACCAGCGGCGATGCGTGATGCCATTGGTGATGTTGATGAATTTATCCGGATAGATTTCGTTGAATTCCGGCATGACGCGTTCGCGTAGCAACTGTGAGTGGAGGCCTGCCACGCCGTTAACCTTGTGGCTACCGACCACAGCAAGGTTAGCCATGCGCACCTGACGAGTACCGGTTTCTTCGATCAGGGAAACTTTTGGAATGATTTCGGTATCGCCGGAGTGATCCATTTCGACGCGCTGTAGGAAGCGGTGGTTGATTTCGTAGATGATCTGTAAGTGGCGTGGCAGGACTCGTTCCAGTAGCTCGACCGGCCATTTTTCAAGCGCTTCGGGCAGGAGAGTGTGATTGGTGTAAGCACAGGTCTTTGTGGTGATTTCCCACGCCTTTTCCCACGGCAGATGGTTTTCGTCGCAAAAAATACGCATTAGTTCAACGACGGCTAGTGCGGGGTGCGTGTCGTTCATCTGAATCGCATTTTTCTGTGCGAACGAGTTGAAGTTGCTGTGGTTTTTATTGTAACGCCGGACAATGTCACGGATGGAGCAACTGCAGAGGAAGTATTCCTGAATCAGCCGCAGTTCTTTTCCGGCATGGGTGTTGTCGGATGGGTAAAGCACCTTGGTGACATTTTCCGCCCAGTTCTTTTCCTCAACGGCGCGGATATAATCACCCTGATTAAACACATCAAGCCGGAAGCCCTCGTCGGCTCGTGCGCTCCAGAGCCGGAACATATTTACGGTATTATTATCGTAGCCGATCACCGGAATATCGTATGGCACCGCTTTGAACATCTGCCAGTCGGTCCAGACGGGGTGACGCCCGCGGTGCGTGCTCGAAATAGTTTCAATCCGACCGTAGACGAATACTGGAACGGTGTACTCTGGGCGAATCATTTCCCACGGATAGCCCAATTCCAGCCAGTTGTCCGGACGTTCTTTCTGCCAGCCGTCTTCGAATTCCTGCCGGAAAATTCCGTGCTCATAGCGCAGACCGTAGCCATAGGCTGGCAGTTCTAGCGAGGCCATCGAATCTAAGAAGCAGGCAGCCAGCCGTCCGAGACCGCCATTCCCAAGCCCCGCTTCAATGTCTAAATCGATTACCTTTTGTAAATCTATATCCAGTCGCTTCAACGCTTCGCGGGC
>CAZTEK010000373.1:0-1817 GCA_964612095.1 uncultured Verrucomicrobiota bacterium | reverse complement strand
CGATTCCCAGATAGCTTTTGACAAAGTAGATGATAAGCATAATGCAGATGCCAACACTTAGGGCAAGGACGCCCAGTGCGAGCATCAAGGCTAGAATGTTACCGAAAAGTGGCGCACCGTAGCGGAAGGATTGCTGGGCTATGACGCGCAGGCGGTAAAGCCAATAGGGCGCGCTGTAGACCTGTTTATCAATATCTTTCTGGTCACGTAGCAACTGTTGCTGAAGCGTTTCGATGTCATACTGGCGAACCGCTTCGCGAACGGCCTGCTGAATGTCAGTCGGCGAGGCGGGTTTTTTTATGAAACGGAAAATCTGACCATGGTTAATGGCTTTGATGAATAGATCCGTTTCAAGCGCAGCACTAAAAAGGACGCTTTTTATCTGAGCGTTACGTTGTTTCAGTGTGATTAGAAAATCGAGTCCGCTTTGGCCGGGAAGGATGTGGTCGCATAGAATTGCTTTTACGTGGCGGCCACGTAGGACTTCGACTGCTTCTTCAGATGATCCAGCCTGATAAATAACGTATTCCTTCTGGAGTACTCGGCAGAGCACTTTCAGCATGAAGGCGTCATCATCAATAATCAGGATGGCATCTTTTTCTTTTGAGGCAAACTCTTGGGATTTTTCAGCCATTGTAACCGAGCTCCTTGTGCATTAGATGATAGATTTGGTGTATCTTTGTCAAGCCTGAGGGTAGGTCTCGATTGGAGCAGATGGCTGCGGCGGAGTCTGCGTCCTGAGGATAGTACCCGTGCATACCTTTGATTTGCTTCACGCCCATGAAGCTGGGAACCATTTGAACGCTTGAGTTCATAAGGAAAATTAGCTCGCCGTACATTCCGTCCGCAAACAAGACGCCTTCGCGCTTTAGCTCTTCATGGGTCATGACGCGCCCTTTTGGGTGGTTATTCAGTAGCGCCGTCATTTTCTGACGAGCGCCATCGTTTAAGAACCAAAACCGCGCCATGGTAGAATCGTAAAACGCGACATAATCCTTGTTCCATTGCAGGCCGGTTCCCTCGATATCGGCGATCAGATTATATCCTTCGGTAATGTCGTGCATACCGTGATCGGTGAAGACATACCACGACACTTCATCATAATGCTCTTCTGCTGTTGTAATCAACTTGCGAACTTGCTGATCGTACCAGTGGATCAGTTCCGTCACTTTCGGGTCGTGCGTGCCGACCGAGTGCATTAGTGCGTCCAGTTTCCCAAGAGAACAGTAGGCGAAGTCAATACGTTGCGATTTAATGTCTGCGATAAGGCGTTTCAGCTTTTCTTCGTCGCTTACCGCACTGTCGTGAACGTAATGGGGGATGTTGCGTCGCGCCAGTTCGTCAAAAATCGTTTCACCGCGCAACAACCCGCCTGGAACCCAGATTCGTTTCTTTTCTGCATAATTAAAAAGCGGAAGAATTTTGAAGGGAATTCCGTAGAGCTGAAAGTAGCCGGTGAAGCCTAGAGTCTTTTTGATCAACCGGCTCAAATAGTGCCGCACCCGACCGCGTCGGAAAATCGAATCGGGAAGAATCGCCAAGGCTTTTATCCATTTAAATGGCGAACCTTTGGGGTCGTAGTAGAAGGAAGACCACATTAGATGTTCGCAGGGCAATTTTCCAGAAATGATCGAGGGATCGCATGCGGAGGAATAACCCAGAATCGTATCGAGCTTTTTACGGTCGCGAATTAATTCTTGCAGGAAAAAAGGATGCCGCTGAGCAATTTCCCAGCCGAAGGCGTCGATGAAAATAAAAAGGCTTAGCTTGTTTTTTTTCATGAAAACCTTTGCTGAAGGGTATAAAAAACCTGGCAC
>CAZTEK010000372.1:0-1824 GCA_964612095.1 uncultured Verrucomicrobiota bacterium | reverse complement strand
GCGGACTGGCGCTGGCCAACGCCGGACTTGGTGCGGTACATGGATTTTCCGGGCCGGTCGGCGGAATGTTTGATGCGCCGCACGGCATGGTTTGCGCCGCCTTGCTTCCGCATGTGATGAAAGCCAATTTACTGGCGCTGAAGGCCCGTGATCCGGAATCACCGGCACTGAACCGGCTGACGGAGTTTGCCCGCATAACGGGCGGTTCGACTGCGGAAGATGGAATTAAATGGATCGCCGGTCTCTGTCATGATTTGCAGGTTTCGTCGCTGGCGGCGCTGGGCGTGGCGGAAAAAGATTTTCCGGCGCTGGTCGGGAATGCGCAACGGGCCAGCAGTATGAAAACCAATCCGGTTGAGCTGACGGCGGAAGAGCTGAAACAGATTCTCCGTGCGGCGCTGTAATGCGTGAAATGAAGGAACGTATTTATGACGGTTAAACTGAAGTGCAGGCATTGCGTCTTTATAGCTGCTTTTCTGGCGGTACAGTTTGCTCATGCGGCATTGCCGCCGGAGTATCCGGCGATGTTTTCAGAGCTGTCCGGCTTGATGGATAGTGATGAGCTTGGCCCCGGCGAGATGTTGCGCGGCGGCTGGCTGGCGACGCGCTATTTTTCAACTGCGGCGGAAGGATTGGAATTCAATCAGTCACGTTTTACGGCGGCACAAACGGCGGGGCCAGCCGGGCTGGCAGGCCTTTTTCTGGCGGTACACGGCACACAGACGCATCATCAGTTTGTCTGCAAAACGCTGGAGACTGATAAAACGAAACGGGTTTTGATGGGCCGGATTTTTGGCACGGAGGCGGCTTTTTTCCAATCGTTGGAAGCTGGAGACTCGTTGAGCCCGCTGATAGAAACACTGCCTTCAACGGATCGGGTACGGTTGCTTTTACGGAGGTTTATTCAGTCCAAAGATTTCCTTACGCGCCGGGCCGGGCTGTTCTGGGGGCACTGGTTTCCGGATGGCGATTATTGGAAAACGGTACGCGAAATGGCGGCGAAAGATCCGGACGCTGTGAACCGCGCTTGCGCTCAGCGGCTTTTTGGTCGCCCACTCCGAAGATAGCTATTCGGAAGTCACGGAGCGATTTCCTGTTTTTTTGGCGGATAAATAAAAAAACGGTTATTTTATGTTGCCCCGCCGCACTGGTCTGCTATCTTACGCCCTCACTTTTCGTTGACCCCATCGTTCAGCGGTTAGGACACTAGGTTTTCATCCTGGTAACACGGGTTCGATTCCCGTTGGGGTCACCACACACACGATCACACGCAATCTGCAATTAACCGCCAAAGAATTTTTACCACCCGCTACGCTGGAGACCTGAGGCCAATGGCCGAAAGAGGCTGGCGCAACGCGCTGGCAATGACGCGAGGAATGGCAAACTTCTGAGGGAGTCAGAGAATCGGTCAACAACAGAAGGGCGTTGCAAGTCAAAATGAGAGTGAGCCCCAACGGCTATTCCGCCTTCCTTGACCTTCTTTCTCGGAGGGTCCTCTGCCTTCCTCTACCCTCCCGGAAGGAGCACTACCGATTTCAATGTAAAGTCGGCTCTGCGAACCGATGAAAAGATTGGCTCATAGAGCCAACGCTACATTCGGAGACTCTGGGCATATTCGCGGAGATTCATGTTCATTCGCGGTTAAAATTCCCAAGCTTCGGAAGATTACCCACCCCGGCCTCCGGCCACCCCTCCGATGGAGGGGAATTTTTGAGATCTCTGCGCTCTTTCGCGGCTAATTCAAAAAAATCCGCCGTCTTTTTTCAGGAGGTGCGGCGGGATTTCGCGGATGAACTGCGAGGGTTCGTAGAAGATGACGCCGCC
>CAZTEK010000371.1:0-1833 GCA_964612095.1 uncultured Verrucomicrobiota bacterium | reverse complement strand
CATATTCCACGGCAAAAATGGCCGGTTGCGTATAACGGGTCTGCGTCAGACGCTTCGCGGCGGCTTCTTCGTTTCCAAGGGTTGGAAATAAAAGATCAAGCAGACCGATATCGAGATCGGACTTAAGAATTCCCGCGCATTCATCGAGGGTTTGTTTGAAGATCGGCTCCGTCTCATACAGGTTTTTACCCATGTTGACGTACTGTGCGCCCTGCCCAGGAAACATAAAAACCAGCGGCGGTTTTGCAACCGTCAGGTGACGGCTGGCCAGCTGTTTCGGTAAATGATTCCCGAGCACTTCGACCGCTTCAGCGGACGATGTGCAAACAGCGCAACGGCGATAGGCAAACTCGCGGCGACCGGTCTGCAACATGCAGGCCGCATCGGCCAAATTGATTTCCGGTGTCGCAGCGAAATGTGCAGCAAGATTACTGGCGGCGGCATCCAACGCCGTTTCTGTTTTAGCAGAAAGCAACAACAGCTGGCGCGGACGAGACGGACGTTCCACCGGTATCTGGACTGGCGGGGCTTCTTCCAGAATGACGTGCGCATTGGTACCGCCCACTCCGAACGAACTGACGCCTGCGCGGCGCGGCGTTTCGCCCTGCGGCCATTCAATCAGTCCGGCGTTGACATAGAACGGACTGTTTTCCAAATCCAGTTGAGGATTGGGTTTTTCAAAATAAAGCGTGCCCGGAATTTTTTTATGGTAGAGCGAAAGGGCCGCTTTGATCAGGCCGGTTACTCCGGCAGCGCAAATTAAATGCCCCACATTGCTCTTGAGTGAACCGAGCGCACAGAATTGCTTACGGTCTGTACCGGCACGGAATGCCTGCGTGAGCGCGGCAACTTCAATCGGGTCGCCCACCGGCGTGGCCGTGCCGTGCGCTTCAACGTAGGTGATGGTATCCGGCTCCACACCGGCCTGCGCATGCGCCATTGCAATCACGGCGGCCTGACCGTCCACACTCGGCGCGCTGAAACTCATCTTGTCGCCGCCGTCATTATTCAGCGCCGCGCCGCGAATCACGGCATAAATACGGTCGCCATCGGCCAGCGCATCATCCAGCCGCTTGACCACAATCATGGCCGCGCCGTTATTGAACGTGGTTCCCTGCGCGGAAACGTCGAAAGGATGACAATGTCCGTCGGGCGAAAGCATACTGCCTTCTTGATAAAGATATCCGCTGTTCTGCGGTGTCGTAATGGAAACGCCGCCCGCCAGCGCCATGTCGCATTGGCCGTTTAGCAAAGCGTAAAATGCGTGGCTCACCGCCACCAGCGAAGTTGAGCAGGCGGTATGGATGCTCACCGCCGGTCCCGTCAGGTTAAGCTTATAAGCCAGCCGGGTGGCGATGTAGTCCTTCTCGTTACCGGTCATCACCTGAAATGAACCGACATCTTTGATGCGATCCGGCCGGGTCAGCACGTTGTCATGATAATACGTGCTGTTGCCCATACCGGCGTAAACACCCACGAGACGATCCCTACCCGTCACGGCACAACCGGCATTCTCGAGTGCCTGCCAGGCAACTTCCAGCATGACGCGCTGTTGCGGATCCATCAGCTCCGCTTCGCGCGGCGAAAACCCGAAAAAGGCGGCGTCGAATTGATCCGCACCGTCTATGATGCCGCGCGCTTTAATATAATCCGGTTGCTTCCGAAGTTCGGAATCAACCGAAGCATCCAGCTCGTCCTCTTTGAAAAAGGTAATGGATTCCTTACCCTCGCAAAGGTTCTTCCAAAGCGTATCGACATCGTGCGCACCGGGAAAACGACCGGCCCAGCCGATAATGGCCACGGCGTCGCCCGGACGACGGGTTCGCGTTTGTG
>CAZTEK010000370.1:0-1834 GCA_964612095.1 uncultured Verrucomicrobiota bacterium | reverse complement strand
TCACCACAGACTGACTCACACGACCGAAATTATACACCGGCTCAGCGCACACCAGCTTCGGGCCGTTCACCGCGCTTCCGAGCATTGGAAAAAGCAGAAAAACAACAGCCAGTATGAAAATTCTATTAGCCACAAAAAACACAAAAGTTACTCCTGAAGGCTCTGAAGGTATTTTTTAACCTGAAGTTTTGCCGAACCAAAATTGATCAAAAGACCAGTTTCAATCCTGGCGGAAGTTAAATAGCCAATTATTTGAGCGACATGATCCGGCGCAATATCTCGGCAGGCTTTCAATTCAACAATAAGACACCCCTCTATAAATAAGTCTGCAAAGTATTCGCCAAGCACGGTTCCATCCTCATCATAAGCCGTCAACGGGTGTTGCTGCTTTACATCCAGCCCCAGCTTGCACAAGCGATTCGCCAAAGCATTTTCATAAATTTTCTCCAAATGCCCATTCCGGTGATATGAATGAACTGCAAAGCTGGTTTCGCGCACCATATCACACAGTTCGTTTATGTTTCCCCATTTCATCACCTTCTCCTTTTTGTGTTTTTTGTGGCGATTAAAGAAGGTTTTGCTGTGATTTGCCGGGTTTCAGGCCAAAAAGATCATAACCGCGCGGCAAGACAACGCGGCCCTGCGGCGTCCGCTTGATGAACCCTTCCTGAATCAGGTACGGCTCGTAGACTTCTTCGATCGTGTCGGACTCTTCGCCGACCGAAACCGACAGCGAGCTAAGCCCGACCGGCCCGCCGCCGAATTTTTCAATGATGGTCTGCAAAATCCGCTTATCCATTTCGTCAAGACCGCTCTCGTCGATTTCGAGCAGAGCCAGCGCCTTGGCGGCAACTTCGGCAGTAATGACATTATCGGCCTTGATCTGCGCGTAGTCGCGGGCCCGGCGAAGCAGGTTATTGGCGATACGCGGCGTTCCGCGCGACCGGCGGGCGATTTCGAGCGCGCCGTCCGGCTCAATGTCGACATTCAGAATGCGCGCGGAACGCTCGATGATGGTTTTGAGCGTGGCGGCGTCGTAATAATCGAGCCGGTTGACGAGACCGAAGCGCGAGCGCATCGGGGCGGAGAGCAAACCGCTGCGGGTCGTCGCGCCGATCAGCGTGAACGGCTGAATATTGAGTCGTACCGAGCGGGCGTTCGGCCCCTGGTCGATTACGATATCGATGACGAAATCTTCCATCGCGGAATAAAGATATTCCTCAACCGATTTCTGCATGCGGTGAATTTCATCGATAAAGAGGACGTCGCCGCGCTCCAGACTGGTCAGCAATCCGGCCAAATCGCCGGGCTTATCAATCACCGGTCCGGAGGTGCATTTGATATTGGCACCCATCGCTTCGGCGATGATGTAGGCCAGCGTGGTTTTGCCAAGACCCGGCGGGCCGGAAAGCAGCGCGTGATCGAGCACGTCGTTACGGGCTTTGGCCGCCTGCACAAACAGCTCCAGCCGCTCTTTGATTTTTTCCTGCCCAGTGAAATCAGCAAACCGCGACGGGCGCAACTTGATGTCGAAGTCCTGATCGGGGCGATTGAGTACTGTTACGGTATGTTCCATAGAGAAGTTCCAATCATTGGAAGGCTGGGAGTCGGCATATTTTTAGCCACAAAAAAGCACAAAAATCGCAAAAATGGAAATCCCATCTGGTGAATTGAGATAGGGAGGCGGACAATTTCAGTCGGTGACAATTTGTCACCGACTGACTGCCTTCCTTTTTCAACCGTTCGCTCAGCTTATTCCAGTACTTTCGCGCCGTCTGATAATCCGGCTGCTGAGTCAGTGCCGCAATGATATCCACCACGGAGAAAAACCAGG
>CAZTEK010000369.1:0-1836 GCA_964612095.1 uncultured Verrucomicrobiota bacterium | reverse complement strand
GCGCTGTCCGACGGTGAAGCGGTGAATGCCGTCATGCTCGGCCAGCTGCCTGCCGCAGACATCGAGTACACGCCCCTTCTTCTTAACTTCCGGCACGCGCGCTTCGACAAATTCGGGGTACATCCCTTCTTCGACAAAACAGAGATCCTGGCTTTCGCCGCGCGGCACAACCGGCAGATGGTGGCTGGCGGACCATTTTTTGACGGTCTCTTTTGTCCAGCCGCCTAGCGGGAACACGATGTGCGCGAGCTGTTTCTGTGATAGACGGTGCAGAAAATAGGACTGGTCTTTGGTGCGATCCACGGCGCGCAACAGGTGAAACGTGCCGTCACGCTCTTCGAGGCGGGCATAGTGGCCGGTCGCCAGCACGTCGCAGTCGAGCTGTACCGCACGGTCGAGCAGGAAGCCGAATTTGATGAACTGGTTGCAGGCGATACATGGCGACGGCGTACGGCCTGCCGCATATTCGCTGACGAACGGGTTAACCACTTTTTCCTCGAAGCGATCCTGCGCGTTGACGACGTAATGGCGGATACCGAGTGCCGCGCAGACTTTCTGTGCGCGGGCGACATCTTCGAGCGAACAGCAGCGTGAACCGTCTTTCCACATGTGGGCGGTCAGGCCGATCACTTCATAACCCTGTTCGACCAGCAGAGCCGCCGCTACGGAACTGTCCGTGCCGCCGCTCATTCCGACTGCCGCGCGTTTCTTCATGCATGATCCGGGTTAAAAAACCGCCTTTGAAAAGATGGTGCACCTGCCGGGAGTCGAACCCAGATCACCGGCTTCGGAGGCCAGTGTTCTATCCATTGAACTACAGGTGCATTGAAAATGCGTGTTATCTGTTAGCGGTTAATGCCCTCAGAGAAAAGCCAAAACATTTTAAATCTGTTTTGAAATATACACGGGAACCCGCATAATGCGCCCCATTAACCCTAAAGGAGGACGAGCATGGAACTTAAAGGAAGCCAGACTGAGAAAAACCTGATGTGTGCATTCGCCGGTGAATCACAGGCCCGTAACCGTTATACGTACTACTCGGCCGCCGCCAAAAAAGAAGGCTATGTTCAGATTGCTGATATTTTTGAGGAAACAGCGAATCAGGAAAAAGAGCATGCCAAGCGTCTGTTCAAACTGATGGAAGGCGGCGAAATTCAGATTCCTGCCAGTACCTTCCCCGCCGGGCCGGTTGGATCCACAGTTGATAATCTGCTGGCCGCCGCAGCCGGTGAAGAGCACGAGTGGACCGATATGTACCCTTCCTTTGCCAAAATTGCTAAAGAAGAAGGCTTTACGCTGATTGCCGCAGTGTTCAGTGCGATCGCCGTAGCTGAAAAGCAGCACGACAAACGCTACAAAGATCTCGCGGCCAATATTAAGGCGGGCAAGGTGTTTGAGCGTGCAGAGAAAGTCGTCTGGCGTTGCCGTAACTGCGGCTACCTGCATACAGGCACCAAAGCCCCGGTTAAATGCGCCGCTTGCGACCATGTGCAGGCGCATTTCGAATTGCTTGGCGAAAACTGGTAAACGGTTATACCAATTTACGGATGAAGTTCGATATTTTCTTAAACGTAGAGCAAGCGTCCCGCTTGCTTTCTGCCTCAGGCAGATCCGCCGAGGCGGAAAAACGACCGGGACGGTCGTTCTACTTTTTACCGAAATAGAGCCGTACTTGGTGTTAGTTGGACAATAAACCCGCGGCTTTTCCAAACCTTGGAAGGGCCGCGTTCTTTTTTGGTTCGCAGGCCTCTATTTCTAAGAGAAGTTTTTTCCATGGCAGTCCACAACTGAAGCCCCCGAGGCCTTTAGCGGCAACGGCGCGATGACAGGGGATCA
>CAZTEK010000368.1:0-1839 GCA_964612095.1 uncultured Verrucomicrobiota bacterium | reverse complement strand
ATGTCGCGAAAGGCGAGTACGTTTCAATCATCGGCCCGAACGGTGCAGGAAAAACAACGCTACTGCGTTGCCTACTCGGCATGTATCCGTACAAAGGATCTGCCAAAATTAACGAAACCGAGTGCTACGGGTATAATAGCCGCGCGTTGGCACGGCAGGTCAGCTATGTACCACAAACACACGATATCGAATTTCCGCTCACCGTTTACGACTTTGTCATGATGGGCCGGTATCCGTATCTGTCAGCCCTTTCCCCTGCACAAAAACACGACGAGGATGCAGTTGAGCGGGCGATGGACATAACGGGTACAGCTCAATTTAAAAGCCGTACGCTCCGCACACTCTCCGGCGGCGAACGGCAAAAAGTTTATATCGCCGCCGCGCTGGCTCAGGAAGCCTCGGTAATGCTACTCGACGAACCAGCCACCTTTCTCGATTGGCGGCACCAATCCGAAGTCATGACACTACTGAAAAAAATAAACGCTGAGTGCGGCGCGACCATTCTGGCTGTCAATCACGACCTCAACAGCGCCGCCTACTGGAGCAATCGTATCATCGCGCTAAAAGATGGCCGGACGCTTTTCACCGGTACGCCGCAGGAATTGATTCAGCCCGCACCGCTCGAAACACTTTTTGAAACCGCCTTCGTCCGTAAAGAAACCCTCGCCCCGGCGTCCGAGCAATGAAATTTAAATTCACCATCCTGATTCTGCTGAGCCTCGCAGCGCTCATCGTGTTTCCAATGGTCGGAAGCACCGACGTGTTGCACGATCCGATGGGTCGCGAAATTTTAATGAAACTGCGGATTCCGCGCGTTCTAACGGCCTTTCTGGCCGGTATCGCGCTGGCATCGAGCGGGATGATTTTCCAAGCACTTTTCCGGAATCCGCTGGCGACACCGGACACCCTCGGCGTTTCCGGCGGCGCGGCTCTCGGAGCCACACTGTGGATGCGTTTCGGCGCGCCGCTACTTTTTGTCGGTGTTACCGGAGCTTCTGTCGCCGGATTTTTCGGCGCGCTGGGAACGGTCGCGCTGGTTTATGGACTGGCGCGGGCCAAAAGCGGGTTTTCATCCGCGACACTTTTATTGGCTGGCGTGGCGGTTAACCTTTTCTTCTCCAGCCTTATTCTGCTGATGCAGTATTTCAGCGATCCCGGAGAAACCTTCCGCATGATCCGCTGGCTGATGGGCGGATTTTCCGTAGTAGGTTCTGCCACGCCGATCAATCTAGCGGTCTTCACAACAATCGGATTAATCATCGCCGCCTTGCAAACGCGTGAAATGAATCTCCTGCTGATTGGTGAAGAACTGGCCAGTGCACGCGGCGTAAATGTTAACCGTACAAAAAAACTACTCTTCTTCTCTGCGTCGCTGATGACCGGTGCTGCCGTCGCCTTTTGCGGGCCGATCGCGTTTGTCGGTCTCATGGTTCCGCACCTGTGCCGTCAGCTGATCGGTTCCGATCACCGGAAACTTTTTCCGGCGGTCATTCTGCTCGGCGGTGCCTTTATGGTTATCTGCGACGGACTGGCGCGCACCCTGCTTGCCCCAGTCGAAATGCCGGCCGGACTCATCACCTCGCTGCTCGGCGGCCCGTTCTTTCTCTGGTTACTCCTGCGTAAGACCTGATTGTAATTAGTTGAGTGTCGAGATTCGCGCAAGTCCTTTGAGGGTCAATTGCGGATCAACCGGAACCGGATGATCCCAGCCATCAAAGACCCATTTTGCGAAACCGCCGGTGGCGCAGACTTTGGTGCGATACCCCAGTTCTTTTCGGAGTTGGGCCAGAATTTCTTTCACCATACCGAGGTAGCCGAGGTGTGCGCCGATCCGCATCG
>CAZTEK010000367.1:0-1860 GCA_964612095.1 uncultured Verrucomicrobiota bacterium | reverse complement strand
ATCCAAACCCGTCTTCAACCGCACCGTCGGCCTGCGCGAATCTTCGACCAAACAAGCCTGAGCCAAGGGATATCTTCTAGCACTTATCGCCTGTGCAATAATTTGGGATCAGCCGTGTTTGGCTGGGAACACGGCGGCGGAGCCATCCCTATGATAGTTATGTTCGGCATAATGGCTCTCACGTGACGGGCGATTGTCAAACAATAGCGCCAAAAGGATCAGAACGCTTTTTCATTATTTTGTCGGCAAATGATTTTGTCGTTCCGTTTCCAAACCTTGGAAAAACACAGTACGATTTTTCCAATGTCTGGAAAAACCATCCTGCATATCGACATGGACGCCTTTTTCGCGGCGGTGGAAGTGCATGACCGGCCCGAACTTAAAGGGTTGCCGGTTGTGATCGGCTCGCCGCCCGACAAGCGCGGCGTGGTTTCGACCTGCTCCTATGAAGCGCGCAAATTCGGCATCCACTCCGCTATGCCATCGCGCACCGCCTTCCAACGTTGCCCGCACGCCGTCTTCCTGCCACCCAATATGAAGCGCTATCACGAAGTTTCGCAACAGATCATGGAAATCTTCCGCCGTTTCACCCCTCTGGTCGAACCGCTCTCCTGCGACGAAGCGTTTCTCGACGTGACCGGCGCGCGCTATCTCTTCGGCGACGGCCCAGAAATCGCCCGAAAAATCAAATCCGCCGTGCTGACAGAAACCGGATTAACTTGTTCTGTTGGAGTTGCTTCCAATATGTTCCTCGCCAAAATTGCCAGCGACCTCAACAAACCCGACGGGCTCACCGTCGTCCCAACTTCGGGAAAACTGATTGCCGCTTTTCTGGCACCGCTGCCGGTCAAACGAATGTGGGGCGCGGGCAAGAAAACGCAGGAGATTCTCGAAGCGCACAAAATCCGCACTATCGGCGACCTCCAAGCTGTTGATCCGGCCAAACTCGCCGCATGGGTCGGCGAAAATACCGCCGCCAGCTTCCGGCGCCTCGCCTTCGGCCTCGATGAACGTGCACTCTCGACCGAAAGCGAAGAAAAGAGCATCTCCAACGAAATCACCTTTGATGAAGATCAGCGCGACACAGCAACCATTGAAGCCTCCCTACTCGATCTGGCCGATAAAGTCGGCACACGCCTGCGCCACGCGGGCTTCTACGCAACCACCGTGCAGATCAAACTACGCTGGACCGACTTTTCCACCATCACCCGGCAGCGAAAACTTGATCCGCCGTGCTGCGACGACATCACTCTGCGCGAAACCGCGCTGGAACTGTTCCGGAAAGAACGCCTGCATAGTGCCGTGCGACTCATCGGCTTCGGCGTCAGTGGACTGCGGCGCAGCGCCGACGCTCCGCAGCTCGATCTTTTCCAGACCTCGGAAAAGAAAATGTCCGGCAAACGCGAACAGCTCAGTCGTGCGGTCGACCGTATCCGGGCGAAATTCGGCAGTGCCAGCATCCGGCGGGCGTCAACTATTGATGAGAGCTCGCCGGACGGCAGAAAATGATTAACTAAACATAAATCATTTTCTTCGTCATACCCCCGTCGACAACAACATTTTGTCCGGTGACGAAGCCGGCGGAAATCAGGTAAGCCGCCAGTTCTGCAATATCCTGAGAAACACCAACACGGCCGGCCGGATGCTGCGCGCGATCGGCATCGCTATGTTCAGCCTCTTCGCGCGTTTCGATCCATCCGGGACTAATGCAATTGACGCGCACATCGGGTCCGAGGCTGACGGCCAGCGCATGCGTCAGCGCCACGACCCCGCCCTTCGACGCGGCGTAGGCTTCGCTGTCCGGTTCCGACTGAATCGCGCGGGTCGAAGCGATGTTCACGATCGCACCTTTTGCCTGGC
>CAZTEK010000366.1:0-1864 GCA_964612095.1 uncultured Verrucomicrobiota bacterium | reverse complement strand
TCTCTGTCCCGGCGGACAGTTTCCATTTGACCGGAGCGGGGCCGGATGCAAGGATACGCGCTCAATCTTATCCGGAACCAAGGAGTGTATGGGATATGAGTGACTGGATTGGCCATGAATGCGGCATTGCCGCCATACGGCTTCTAAAGCCGTTCGAATATTACGTCGAAAAGTATGGTTCGCCTGCTTTTGCGATCAATCGTCTCTATCTGCTGATGGAAAAGCAGCATAACCGCGGTCAGGACGGTGCTGGCGCGGCGGTGATTAAATTGGATGTTGAACCGGGGAAGCCGTTTATTTTTCGTTCCCGTTCGGCGGAAAAGGATCCGATTGCGAAGGTGCATCAGGAGATGCTTAGCGATCTGGCGCAGTCGCAGGCCGAGAATCCGGAACATGCGGATGATCCGGTCTGGCTGAAGCGCAATGCAAAATTTGCCGGCGAATTATTGCTGGGCCATCTGCGCTACGGCACCCGCGGTCGCGGCGGCCTCGATTTCTGCCACCCGTTTCTGAGACCCAGCAACTGGCGCAGCCGCAATCTGGTGTTGGCGGGTAATTTTAATCTGACCAATAACGACGAACTTTTTGAAGCGCTGGTTGATCTGGGGCAGCATCCAATCGACGAAACCGACACGGTGATGGTGCTGGAAAAGATCGGCCACTTCCTCGACGAAGAGAACGACCGGCTTTTCCGTGAGTTCCGTAAAGAAGGGTTCGATCGCGCGGTGATTTCAGAAAAAATTGCCGATCATCTCGATTTGGTAACCGTACTGAAGCGTGCGGTGAAGAATTTCGACGGCGGCTACACGATGGCGGGCATTATTGGTAACGGCGATCTGTTCGTTATGCGCGACGCCTGCGGCATTCGCCCAGGGTTTTTCTATCAGGACGACGAATTCGTGGTGGTGGCTTCCGAGCGTCCTGCGATTCAGACGGCGTTCAATGTGTCAATTGACGAGGTACAGGAAATCAAGCCGGGTCATGCGCTGATTGTGCGCCGGAACGGTGAGATTCTTCATGAACAGATTTCGGATGTGCAGGAAATCAGACCGTGCTCTTTCGAGCGCATCTATTTTTCGCGTGGTACCGACCGCGACATTTATGGCGAGCGCAAGCAGTTGGGCCGTCAGCTCACCGAGCCGGTACTTAAGGCGATTGATTACGATCTCGATAATACGGTTTTTTCTTACATTCCGAATACAGCGGATGCTGCATTTTACGGACTGATGGAAGGGGCCAAGGCCTATGTGGCCGAGCGAGCAAAATATCATATTCTGCACGAACGCAACCTGACGGCAGAACGGATTACCGAACTGGTTAATTATCAGCCGCGCATGGAAAAGATTATGACGAAGGATGCCAAACTGCGCACCTTTATCACCGCTGATTCCGACCGGCGCGAGCTGGTTTCGCTAGTTTATGATACAACCTATGGCGTCGTGAAGCCGACGGATACGCTGGTGATTCTGGATGACTCTATCGTTCGCGGGACCACGCTTCGTGAAAGTATTTTGCGGATTCTCGACCGGCTGAGTCCGAAAAAAATAGTTATCGTTTCGTCAGCTCCCGAAATCCGTTATCCCGACTGCTACGGTATCGACATGTCCAAGCTTAAGGATTTTGTTGCGTTTCAGGCGGCGGTGGCGCTGACCAAAGAGCGTGGACGTGAGGCGGTGCTGAAGCAGATTTACGATGCCTGCAAAGCGAGTCTCGATCTGCCGCGTGATCAGGTGAAGAATGAGGTCAAAGCGCTCTACAAACCGTTCAAGCCGCATGAAGTGGAAGCGAAAATCGCCGCGATCCTGAGGCCTACCGATCTCAAGGCGCAGTTTCAGGTGATCTATCAGAGCATCGAAGGGCTGCA
>CAZTEK010000365.1:0-1866 GCA_964612095.1 uncultured Verrucomicrobiota bacterium | reverse complement strand
CGTTCTACCGAAGCCTCACCCTGCCGGATTTCATTATGAACCGATCCGAATTTGCGAATCGACGGATAGGTCATATAAAGTGCGGCAAGCAAGGGGATCATGTCTTCCAGCTTCACATGAACCTTGGCGCAGTAAAATACACCGATTCCCACCGAACAAATGCCGATCAGTTCAATTAACGGCGGTAACATTTTTGAATACTTTGTTTTCTTGAGGTGGAACCGGGCAATCACACTCATCCGCTCAGCAAATTTAGCGGTCTCAATATCCTGAAGATTAAAAGCGCGAACCTCACGCACTGCACCCAGATTTTCATTAATCGCCGTTGAAAGATTTCCGGAACCGGCCTGCAATTTTTTGGCCCGCTCCTTCATGCGCTTACCGAAATACCGGATAGGAACCATGCAAAGCGGAACAACGGCCAGGGCAAAAAGAATAAAAATCGACTCCTTTTTCTGCACAGAAATATAAATCAACGAAGAAATGGCTCCGATAAATTGAACCGGCTGTTTAACCAGATCGGCGACATTATTTGTAACCACCGTCTGCACCGCTGCCGTATCGCCCACTACACGGGCCATCAGATCGCCGATACGCATTTTCCCGTAGAATCCCAGCGGTAAATCCTGCAACTTGCGGTAAAGTCGGCTTTGAATCTGAATTAGCACTCGAACGCCGCAAACTGCTGAAAGATAAGAACTTAAAAAATCACTCGCACCGCGGAGCAATCCAACCACTGGAAAAAGCGCGATCACTCCGAACAGCATCCAGCCCTCCGGCGGTGCCTCTGCAAATACCTTCGGTAAAACCTTCCAGAGAATGATCGGAACGCCAAACCCGTTCGTTGCGCCATTGATCACCCCGAAAATAATCGCGCCGGCAAACTGCCACCGGACCTGCTTGAGCATAGCAAAGTACGGCAGAAAAATACGAATGCGCTCCGGAATTCTTAAATTGGATTTCTTCATAGGGGTCAGTTTGTACCACGGAAGCCGTGATCGCTCCAAGCATTTCAACCAGTTTCAGCCCTAGTTTCCCAAGCCTCATTGAAAAACCATGCCGAACCTTTTATACCCAGCTAATTAGTGATTATTAGTGTGGATTCGCGGGGAATTTTCTCTACATTCTCCCCCACTTCTATCCTTGAAAGGAATATTTTATGGCTGGCGAATACGTATACAACTTGCAGAACCTGACCAAGCAGCACAACAAGAAGACCGTGCTGGACGATGTCACTCTGGCCTTTTTCTTCGGCGCAAAAATCGGTGTTATCGGCGGCAACGGCTCCGGCAAATCATCGCTCCTTCGTATTATGGCCGGTATGGATAAGGATTTTATGGGTCAAGTACAGATCGCCAAACGGGCCCGCATCGGCTATTTAGCGCAAGAACCTCAACTCGACAACTCGAAAACCGTTATGGGTAACGTGATGGAAGGTGTCGCTGCCTCGCAAGCCATTCTCGACCGCTACAATGAAATTTGTGATCTGCTGGCGACGGACCTTTCCGACGAAGAAAGCAATAAGCTCAACGATGAGCTAGGCGAACTTCAGGATAAAATCGACACACAAGATCTCTGGAGTCTCGAAAGTCAGGTCGAAATGGCAATGGATTCGCTCCGTCTGCCACCCGGCGAAAGTTCGGTTGAAAAACTCTCCGGCGGTGAAAAGCGCCGGGTTGCTCTCTGCCGCCTGCTGATTTCCAATCCTGACGTACTATTGCTCGACGAACCAACCAACCATCTCGACGCCGAATCCGTCGCATGGCTGGAAGAATATCTAAAACGCTATGCCGGTACACTGGTCGTGATCACCCACGACCGCTACTTTCTCAACAACGTCACCGAATGGATTCTGGAACTCGATGC
>CAZTEK010000364.1:0-1872 GCA_964612095.1 uncultured Verrucomicrobiota bacterium | reverse complement strand
TTTTTATTGCAACTGTTTTTTGATGGACGTCCAGTTGCGGATGTGGAAGTAATAACGCTTTATCAGCAGCTTGAACGAATGATGCGCGTGTGACGGGGCAATCGGAGAGCTTGTTGGATCAGGCTAGGGGTGCCGCACCGAGGGACTCATTTTGAACTAGTGTCGTTGTGAGCAGTTCTTGGCGTTGAGGCAGTTCAGGGTTTTTAATACGCGCAAGAATCCGATCTACAGCTGCGCACCCGATCAGGTCAAAGGGTTGCCGGACGGTGGCTAAAGGAATTTCGCTCATTTCTCCGATCCATACGCCGTCAAATCCGGCTACCGAAATATCTTTTGGTATACGAAGACCTGCCAGACGGAGGTTGTGGATGATTTGAACAGCAATGTAATCATTTGAACACAGCACGCAGGTCGGGCGGGGAGTTAGGGCTAAAAGCTGGCTGGCGGCCTGTTTTAATCCAGATGGGGTCCACTCCGCTTCAATAATTCGATTTTCAGACCAGGTGGCATCTCTCGACGAAAGGATACTGTCGGTTCCGTTATATTTGAGCAGGTTGTATTGCAATCCATTTGTGACCATTGCAAAGGAGCGATGTCCCAGATTCCAGGCATAATCGGCAAGTTCTGCGGCACCTCGGGTGCGATCCACTTCAATCAAATCTGCTTGTACCGGGTCGGGGCTGCAGACTCCGACGATAGGCGGAAGCGCCCCACAGGAGAAATCCTGTTTTTTTGATGCCGGTGGTGCAATCCCGGCAAAAATGATTCCGGAAACCTGTTGATCCTGCAAACTGTCCAGTTGTTTTTGGAGATAATTTTCAGTTCCCCAGTAAAACTCAAATAAGGTGAGGTATCCGGCCTTGCGGGCATGAATGTCGATGTGTCTCAGTACTTCGCTGATATGCAACGTCTGATAGCCTAAGAGGCCGTTAGCTATAATGCCCAGCGTCTTTGTTTCGACTCCCCGTAAGGTTCGTGCACTACGATTGGGCCGGTAACCCATTTCCTGCGCGGCTTTTTGAACCCTTTCTCTCATGGCGGGGGTGAATAATTTTGCTCGGTCTGTGTTCAGTATCGCACTGACAGTTGCAGCGGAAACACCCAATTTTTCTGCAACCTGTTTTAACGTGACCATATGAGAAGAGGATAACGGATCGTTTCAGAAAAACCACTTTTTTATTTGTTCAAGGTTGGGGTCAAGGTTGGGGTCAAGGTTGGGGTTATTAAGCGGATGGCCTACACCCGCAAAGCCCTATTCAGTTATTTTATTAACGGCGGGGAGATGGCTCGCCCGCTGGTCTTTACCAATCTGCCGACGTTTAGTTCGGATTGGGGCGTGAAGACGGTCAGCAATGTGCAAAGCTGCCCAGTTGGCGTTCATGCCGTTTGGAAGCGCGCCGACAGCATCGCCTTGGTTTTTGTTAATGTGACGAGTAATTCCGTCTCCACCGACGTAGCGTTCGACGGAGCCCGTTATGGTTTGCCTGCGGGCGACCTTTCCCTGCAGCGCTGCGACGGAATGGAGCGACATGCAGAAAAAACCGGCAATCGCTTTGTACTGCCTCTGATGATTCCACCTTACACTTCCGAGATTTGGATCATCCGTTCCGCAAGGGATAAAAGTGACCGGACCGAAGACGGGCGCATTGCGGCGGCGATGGGCGTTGTGCGAGGCTTTAAATAAGTCGCTGAAGCAGCGAATGTAGAACAATTGATAAGGGAGTTGAAAATATGAAACCCAGCACTCCTTTGTTTCTCATCCTTTGTTGCGCATCTATTTTAGGGCTGGGAGTGATATCCAGTGCGCTTCAGGCGTAAAGCTGGAGATGGGCACTAGTTCTGGGGCGGAAAAATTACCCGCCGCTACGGTGC
>CAZTEK010000363.1:0-1880 GCA_964612095.1 uncultured Verrucomicrobiota bacterium | reverse complement strand
GACCGCGACTTTACTCCGGAAGGCGCGATGCCCAGCGGCATTAGCCAGCTTGGCACGGTTTACATGTCGATCGAAGGGTTGGTGGACACCGCCGGAGAAATTGCAAAACTGAAAAAGCAGATCGAAGTGGTCGAGAATGGCATCACCAGCATTGTCAAAAAATTGTCGAATGAAAACTTTGTCAGCCGCGCGCCAGCCGACGTAGTTGCCGGTGAAGAAAAACGTAAAGCCGAGTTGATCGAAAAGCGGGAAAAACTTCAGAAGCTGATCGAAACGCTGTCGGTGTAAGATTTTTGACAGGATGGTTTCCAAGCATTGTAAAACAGGTGTGAGATAGAGCTGATACTCCAAAACAGCCGTTAGAAAAGTTTCCAATGGCTGGAAAAGCGGCTATTCTTTAGTTCATGAAGAAGTCAGTTTATATTGAGACCTCAGTAATCAGTTATTTGACTGCACGAGTGTCACGGGATTTGGTTTCCGCTGCTCGTCAGCAGTTAACTCAGGAGTGGTGGTCGGACTGTCGGCAGGCGTTTGATCTATTTGTTTCACCTCTTGTTTCAGATGAGGCCCTGCGGGGGAATTCCGAAGCTGCTGGACGACGGATGGATGTGTTAAAAGACATTCCCGAACTGACTCTAACCGATAAGGCGGCTTCATTGGCTGGACATTTAATGCAAGCTGGCGCTTTGCCAGAAAAAGCGAAAGATGATGCCGTGCATATTGCAATTGCTGCGGTTTGTCGGATGGATTATCTGCTGACATGGAATTGTCGCCATATTGACAACGCCGCAATGAAACCGGTGATTCGCAAGGTTTGTACGGAGCATGGATTTATTTGCCCGGAAATCTGTACCCCCGAGGAACTAAGAGGAGAGCGCAATGGCTGACGAAATTATTGAAGAACTGTGGCGGATTAAAGATGAGCTTAGCACCGAGGCAGGGAAAGATCTGAAGGCTTTCTGCCAGCGGCTGAACGAAGCGGCTGTGGGGCGCGGGTTCAAGTTGGTGGATCGCTCCCGTCCACCTCAGATGATGGTTGCGGAAGATTTGGCAGAATATAAATCGAACTGAATAAAATCATGGCTGACGAAAACAATGTTAAAAAACTGAAACCCAAAGCACAGCGGCTGCCGCAGTGGATGCGGCGTCCAATTGCGACGGATGAAAAATATCCGGATGTCAGCGCGTTGTTGGAGAGTCTTCAGCTCAATACAGTTTGTTCCAGCGCGAAATGTCCGAACCGCCACGAATGCTGGAACAGCGGAACGGCGACGGTGATGATTCTGGGTAATACCTGCACACGCAACTGCCGCTTTTGCAATGTGAATACCGGACGGCCCGATCCGGTTGATGTCGGTGAACCGGCGCGAGTTGCTGAGGCGGCGAAACGGCTGAATCTGCGGCATGTGGTGATTACCAGCGTGACCCGCGACGATCTGCCGGACGGCGGCGCGGCGGCTTTTGCGGCGACGATTTGCGCCGTGAAGGAAGTGATGCCGGAAGCATCGGTCGAAGTGCTGACGCCTGATTTTGTGGAGCATCTCGATATTGTGCTAGACGCGAAGCCGGATGTTTTTAATCACAACCTCGAAACGGTGAAGCGTTTGCAGGCGGTGATCCGCCCGCAGGCCAGTTACGAAAAGTCGCTAGCCACGTTGCGCCATGCAGCGAAGCGGGGCGGGGTGCAGGTTAAATCCGGGCTGATGCTCGGTCTCGGCGAAACCGATGAAGAGATTTTCCAATGTCTGGAAGATTTGTATGCGGCTGGTGTGCGTCTGCTGACGCTGGGACAGTACCTGGCGCCGACGCGTGAACATTATCCGGTTGAGCGCTATCTTTCTCCGGAGCATTTTGATGAACTGGCAGCACGCGCAAAGGAA
>CAZTEK010000362.1:0-1882 GCA_964612095.1 uncultured Verrucomicrobiota bacterium | reverse complement strand
CGGTCGAACTCGCCCGCAAGCACGATACCCGCCTGCACATCCTGCATATCAGCACAGCCCGGGAACTGGAACTCTTCGACGACAGTGTAGTCCGGATCAGCAGCCCACGTGAAAATGAAGCCTTTGAGGAACGGGACATCACCATCCGAAAAATCACTGGCGAAGCCTGCATCCACTACCTTCACTTCGATTGCACCGCCTACGAAACCAAAGGTGCGCTCGTTAAATGCAACCCGGCCATCAAGCGTGCCTCTGACCGGGAAGCACTCTTACGCGGACTGCTGACGGACCGGATCGACACCATCGGCACCGACCACGCGCCGCACACGTTACAGGAAAAACAGGGAACTTACTGGACCGCACCGTCCGGCATGCCCGTCATTCAATCCGCCCTGCCCACCATTCTTGAACACTTCCACAAAGGACTGCTTTCACTCGAAACCATCGCCGCAAAAATTGCCCATAACCCGGCGCGCATTTTCAACATTAAAGACCGCGGCTTCATCCGCGAAGGCTACTGGGCCGATTTGATATTGGTTGACTTGAATAAGCCGCAAACCGTCACTAAAGAAAATATCCTCTACAAATGCGGCTGGTCGCCCTTCGAAGGCGTCACCTTCCGCTCATCGATCGACACCACCATCGTCTCCGGTCAGATCGCCTGGCGGAACGGAAAAACAAACGGCGCCACCCTTGGCCAGCGCCTTGAGTTTGATAGATAAGGTTAATCCGACAAGTTGATGTCATTCAGAAAAGGCATTTATGGCAGTTTCAATTCAGATTCAGGATCTAGTCAAAACGTTTGGCTCCGTACGGGCTGTAGATCACATCAGCCTGAACATTGAACCGGGTGAATTATTCTTTCTGCTAGGCCCGTCCGGGTGCGGGAAAACCACCTTATTGCGTTCCATCGCAGGCTTTGCGGAGCCTGACAGCGGAACCATTTTAATCGACGGTCGTGACATAACCCGCTTGCCGCCGCACCAGCGCGATACCGGCATGGTATTTCAAAGCTACGCCCTGTGGCCGCATCTAAGCGTCGCCCGTAACGTGGCCTTCGGCCTGGAAATGCGTAAACTCAGCAAGGCAGAAATCGCCAGCCGTACAAACGAAGCGCTGGCGATGGTCAAAATGCAGCCGTATGCCAGCCGCAAACCGTCCCAACTTTCCGGCGGACAGCAACAGCGCGTCGCACTGGCCCGCGCACTGGTAATTCATCCGCAATGTCTGTTGCTGGATGAACCGCTCTCCAATTTGGACGCCCAGCTGCGCCTGGAAATGCGTACCGAAATCCGCCGCATCTGCAAAGAGTCCGGCCTGACCGCCATTTATGTCACCCACGACCAGAAAGAAGCGCTCTCCATAGCCGACCGAATGGCGGTCCTCCGTAACGGAAAAATAGAACAATGCGGAACGCCCCGTGAAATCTATGCACGCCCCGTCTCCATGTTCACCGCCAATTTTATCGGCGAAACCAATTTTATTAATGGAACACTGGAAAGCAGTGAAGGCGGCCGCGCAACGGTTCGGACGGCGCTGGGCCTGTTCATCTCTGAGACCGTCGCCGCCGGACTTCAAACCGGCGACCGCGTGACGATCTCCCTGCGTCCCGAAGTCTTACGACTGGATGAACCGCCGGTCAACGCACCAAACCGCATTTGCGGCACGGTTCACGACACCATTTATCTCGGCGAAATGGCTCAGCACCAGCTCCGCACGGACGATGGAAACAACCTTAAGGTCTTTGATGTCAATCCCCGCATCATCGCCCGCGACACCGAAGAACGTGCCACGGTATGGGTCGATCCCCGCGACGCCGTGGTGCTGCCTGCTGAAGGGAAGGCGGACCGTTCATGAAAAATCTCGCGATACTGCTGGCTGC
>CAZTEK010000361.1:0-1890 GCA_964612095.1 uncultured Verrucomicrobiota bacterium | reverse complement strand
AGTCGGGCCGCGCAAGGTAGAAATAAAAAACAGCACCTTTTGCAAAAAAACCGTCCCTGCCCCCGTCTTTGGGGAAGAGCCGCCTTTGGCCTCGGCTGAACCCGCGGGTTCGCATCCCGCACTGGTACCCCGGGCGGGATTTGAACCCGCGACCTACGGTTTAGGAAACCGTTGCTCTGTCCAGCTGAGCTACCGGAGCGATAGACATTTAAGATCGTAGATTGTTGATTTTAGATAGAGCTTTTGCAAGCACGGCTTCTTTCCAAACATTGGGAAACGGCTGATGGTAAAGCATCCGCCAAATATGCAGCCTTAGAACTGGGTCTCAAAACATGGCGGTTATGGAGTCTTCCGCCTCCGGCGGATCTGCCGCAGGCAGAAAAATTGCCACTTCGTTGCTTCACATGCATGAAGCCTCTTTTGCCTGTCGGCTCAGATATCGGCTGACCCGTTTTCCGGACGGGATCGCCGATCTGCTTTGAAAGCTCCGAATTATTGCGCCTTTAAATCTTTTTTTCTCTGCGCAAAATGGCCGCTGACGACGTTTTCAAACTGCATCGCTAGATGTCGAATGCTGGGAAGCTTTCCGTTCCCGTTGTGTGGCGAGTCATAAAAGTGCGGCCAGACATTCGGTTCCGCAATTCGATAGATAGCGTCATATAACTCCATGGCCAGCGGCAACAGCCCGCAGCCATCGCCAACCATATCTATTGAGGCTCGGGGCGCAACCAGATCTTTAAACGCACGGTGAGCAATCACCTCGTCGCGTTTTATTTTCATCCAGTTCAAAGCGTGATCCAAAGACTCCGGCACCAGTTTAAATCTTTTATGCGGCCAGACGGGCAGTCTCTTTTTCAGCCCGCAGATAAAATTACAAAGCCGATCCTCGTTGTGCTCCTCCTCGGCAGAAGCCCGCGAAAAGCCTGTCACTTTGATTTTTAATTTATTGGAGCAGATGAAATCAAATAACGCCCGGAAAGAAGAGCTACGCCCATCGCGGTCAAACAGAGAAACTGTATTCAGAATGAAGTCAGAATAGGCAACATATTGAATATGCCCAAAAAGCTCACCGTATCCACCCCAGCTTGTTTTCTGGATGTTTTCCGGAGTGCCAATCCAGTCCACAAGACAACGGGAAGATTCTGCACAGCGAATCATGTCGTACAGGCAGGCAATCCGTTTGCTCAGTTCCTCCTGCACGTCTGGGTCTGTTGTCTGGGCGTCTTTTGTTGTCATCAGGATGTGCCGCCGAGGAGCGCCAGCTTCCTTAAAAACAGTTTCCAGAGTAATGGTTGGTTTAATGCCCGGCGTACGTTTTTAAAACTGTTTCGTGTTTCACTGATGATTGTGAGTTCGCCTGTTTTTGAAGACCCGATTTCTTTTGCAGCATGGAGGGGCTGCTCCTCTGGGAGAATGCCGTTGATTGCGTTTGCTGTTTCTGTATCCATGCCATTCTGTTGCATGATTCTGGTTCTTTTCCATTCGAGCACATCCTCGACGGACAAATAAAGAGAACAAAGACCGCTACGATAAAATTGTTTTGAAAAATGAGTCTCAAACATGTCGTACGCTGGCCGAAAAGGTCCAATCTGTTTCTCCTTAAGGGGTTCATTGACGGCACCTTCAAACTCGTCAAGCAACCGGAGGTTTGAGTCCAGCTCGTATTTGAGTGATTGAATGATCTCAAGCTTTGCAAAATAACTCCGCACCATTTCCTGAAATATAAAAACACCAATTGCCCCGACAAACCCCCAGAACCATGACCAATCCATTATGTTTTTGATTTCTGCGCTCATGTTCGGCCATTTATGATGGTGATTTCTGATTCGGTCAGATTGTTTTACCCCACAGTAACGGGAATCAGGGTCATGGTGTCGTTGCCGAAGATGT
>CAZTEK010000360.1:0-1893 GCA_964612095.1 uncultured Verrucomicrobiota bacterium | reverse complement strand
CGTACTCATCATGCTCCAATTTGCGGCGGTTGTCTGAGTTGATTTGATTCGCCTTGCCTTCAGCAACAGCTCTCGTATCCCCCGCTGCCATAAACGTGTCGACTAACTTGTTCCAGTAGGTGTCAATGGTTCCGGGGATGTGTATGATAGGGGCAATTATGCTTTGAACAGGATTTTTTACAATCTGACCCAACGTATTAGTACCAACAGCAGCTGTGGGGAGGCTAACATTGAGTGCAGGGCTCATCGTCGTCGACATAGCGGCGGCACTGGCACGAGCCCAGACCATCATCGAGGCGTCGTCTGGGGTAGCCTGATAGGTGTCGTAACCGATCAGATCGATCACTTTGGGCTTCAGATCGAGGTCAATCAGTCCGCCCTTACGCAGTTCGGGGGTCACTTCGAGTTGAACGCCCATTAGTTCAGACTTCCACTCGCTGTTTTCAATAAACACGCTGGTATTCTGTGACTTGGTGGTGAAAGACTTCGGCACCATGCGCTGTTCGCCAACATAAATGCTGGCGGCTTTGCCATCGCGGGTGGTGATGCTCGGGGCGGAGAGAACATCGGCGTTATCTGACTGTTCGAGAGCGCTAATGACCAGATTCCAGTTCAGACCGCCACCTGCTTTTATAATTTGCAGGGTATCTGAAGCGGCTCCTGCGCCGACAGCGCCTGCCGCTGTGCGAAGGCCTGCACCGCCGATCGATTGAGGACCTTTGATTGAATAATCGCCAGCCAGTCCCATTTTCGCGTCTGTCAGGGTCCAATTGAAGCCCAATTCATTAAGGGTGCTTTGGTTGACTTCCACAAATTTGGTTTGGATTTCAACCTGTTTACCCAGCAGCGTGCGCTTGGCGTTGTGTTCATTAGCCAATACATCTTCTATAGAAAGCATGTTGGCGAGGGTTTGGCGGACAAAAAGGCGCTTGAATTCGGGGCGGTACATTGCTGATGCACCTTTGGGGAATTCAATACCGTTGAAGAATCCGGAAACATCCATGGCTCCGGTTTCTGGGGAGACTTCCCGGCCTTCGGCCAGTTCTTTGCCAACCGATTCGGACACCTTATAGGAGCGGAAGACCACATCGTTCGCGGTGTTCCATGCGTTAGCGACTTCAAGAGTCGCGTTTTTTTCGTCTTTTGCGATCGGATCGGCTTTGAAAACGGATTTAACCCCGTTAACCGCAGTGACGGTCTCGTCGCTAACCATTTTAACGGCATCGCCGACCACATTGACTGTATCGCGCGGAATCGACTTAACTTCTCGTACAGCGCTTTCCAGTACTACATCGCTGTCCACCGCATAGTCCTGAGCGGTCGTCAATGTCTTAGCTTGCCCACTCTGCAGGGAAGCCAAGAGCAGAGCCGTCATCCCCATCACTGCTTTTCGCATGCTTTCTTCTCCTCGTTTTGTGTTCGATTACCTTTATGCCGAAAGTTTCCCGCAAAACTCATAAGCTTTCTGCCGTTACTCAATCGCACTACCACCTATCGACAAAAATCACACCGAGTTAAAACAGGTCAACCTTTCCGCACCCCGATTCTAAAAACCGGAACAGTATCTGTATATTTATAAATAAAGTCAAAAATAATTCCCTAATGATTTCGTTCAGCACCGTTTTTCCGTTGAATAGCAAAGGCTTCTCAATTGCGAATTTGGAAGACGGAAGACGGAAGACGGAGGACGGATGACAATAATACCAGATTCGCACGGTAATCGGTATTTATTATCAACGTGGGACAGGGTTGTCACTTCCTTCGGGCGTTGCTTTGCAAAATAGCAAAGCCTCTCTCCCGTTGGTCGAGTCCAGCCTGTCTGGACAGGCAAGATGCCTGTCCCACTTTTCACCGAACATCATCCGAATCTGGTATAGGATCTTTCGAGTGCGG
>CAZTEK010000359.1:0-1902 GCA_964612095.1 uncultured Verrucomicrobiota bacterium | reverse complement strand
CGTACTTTCACCTTGAATCCGTTTGAAGCGGGTCGGCCAGTTGATGAAAAAAGGATTTGCTCCAGACCGCAATGGAATCTTTGTCGCGCAAAAACGAAACGACATCCTTGGCCGCAAGCTCCACATCGAGAGATTCAATTTTATCTCTCAGCAGCTCTAAAAAAACTTCACGGGTCAACACCGTGTCGCCGCTCCAGTTTCCGCTTTGGCGCATCCGGGCTTCAAGATGCGGAAGATTCAGTTTTGTTCCCTGGGCGGCATACCAGACCCAGTCATACCAGTCCCGCCCCTTGACGCGGTTTTCCCAGTTTCGGAAAAGCAGCGCATGCATTTTACCAGCGAACAGAAATTCTTTTTTATAAATCCTCACAGCAAAAGGAATCGGTGCCGTCAGGAAGCGGGTCTCTGTCTCAAACCCGCCCGGCGGCTCCGTGTCAATTTCCAGCTTGATTCGGAGCACCTGATTGCGGTGCGCCGACCCAGTAATTTCCATCGGCGCGTTTACAGTGATCATCTGCTGGAGTGTCCCGGCCTTCAGAAATGCCGACTCGATCGCGGTATCGGCCCTCTTTTCTTTCAACTCCACCGAAACGGGGAACCCCCAGGATTCCAGCTCTTTTTCGATGCACCGGCAGAACGGTGAAAAATCAAAACCGGGAACCGGTTTCAACAACGAAAAATCTAAATCCTCGGAATACCGGTTCATTCCATAAACGATCCGTAACGCCGTTCCCCCGTAAAAAGCAGCATGTTCAAAAAACTTCCCGCGCCAAAGACCCAGCAGTGCAAGCTCCTGAAAAATCTCGCGTAATGCGTTCTCATAATCTCCGCGACTTCCAAGCGGATACTTCTCGAGCATTTGCTCAATCATTGCATTCATAAACGCCCCTTCATCTGTGAAAGAAGTTTCGCGCAAAACCCGACCTTCTTGGACCCCATTGCCTCCGCAAGCCGCTCCATCAAACCAGGATCCATCTGAAGAAATCCGGACTCATCCAAACGCAGATCTTCGAACAGATATTCCCTCATCACGGCCAAACCGGAAAATGATCCGCGACGATCGTTGCGGATTTTATCTGCCAGTGCCCGCTCCGGCGAAGCCATCAGAAACGGAGTACGTCCCTCGGTAATCCTGACAACACCGAGCGAAAAAGAGTCCATCCGTGTCGCGCAATACACAAACCGTCCGACAGGCGTATCGAATTCCCGACTTCGGCCGGTTGTTACCGACAACATCGCCTCCACCCGTTCGGGGATCAGTCCGTGGAATGACAAAGCGGATTCAAGCGAAATAAATGACGGCCCATAAATCAGATTTGCCAACAGTTCGCGGGAGTACGGCTCGCGCCGTTCTTGCTCGCCAAAGATGTATAGCCCCTTCTTAATCCGGATAATCGTCCCCTCCCGCAAAAGCCGCGTAACACAATCACGCGGACTCGCGTAGCCGGACAACGCATCCAAAAGAGCTTGATAATCAAACTCTTCCCTCCCAATCTTATTCCTCAACCCCTTCATAAGCATCTTTTAACCATGGTATGTCGATTAAATCAAGACATACTATGTTAAATTTAATATAAATCTGAACTCAATTATTCACGCGACAAGTCCGATTACGAATATATCTGCCCCAGAACGATCTTGCAGTATTTGCTTTTGCTGATGTGCATGGAGTCCGCGCGCTTTCCTTCTTTCATACCAGCCTTTCGGATCCGGCCCAAGGTCCTGCTGTCCGGTTTCTACTTGTCCCAAAGCTTCTTTGGTGACAAATTTCCACTCGAATCAAACTTGGCTAAACAGGCACACATTCGATCAGGTATGGGAATCAGAAAAGGTGGCATTTAAGGGGCATTTTAGAAAAATGCACATTTAAAATTATTCTTAAGCATTTTATTATTAAGGCTT
>CAZTEK010000358.1:0-1922 GCA_964612095.1 uncultured Verrucomicrobiota bacterium | reverse complement strand
GCGTCAAAGACTCCGCCAAAACGTCGAAGCAGTCCTTCTTCTTTCGCGCGGTGCAGCAAAGCCAGTACCGCGTCCTCGGATATTTCCAAAGATTGGAAAGGCCGGGCCACCGGTTCAATTCCGCGCTGAAGTTGCGTGAGCACCTTTTTTTCAACTGGTGAATAATCTTCCATCTTTAACTTTCCAATCTCTCGCAACTCTCCCAACTCCTAACTTTCTGCTCCCATGTAATCGCCCGTACGAGCATAAGCGCGCGCCGGGCATCCGGCGAACGGATTGAGGGTGCGCATGTTTTTATAAACCTCGGAATTGCGGTAAAGGTTTTCAAAATCGAAGTCTGCTGCGCGAAGATCGCCGCACGGCAGATCAAGAAACCCGCAGGTCTGCAGAATGCCGGTATGCGAAATGAAAACAAAGCCTCGCCCGCCCATGCAGCCCCGGAATGAACCATTCCGGGAGAGGTCAGATGTCGGAGGACAGAGATCAGATTCGATAAATTTTTTGTATTGCGGGGCGCAGGTGGTTTTGACGCGGATCGGCGCGGTTTGTGCCTGAGTAGCAATCCATTCCAGCGCGCGGTCGCGCTCCGCCGGAGTTAAAGCAAGATCGGCCATTTCTGAGCCGCGTCCGGTCGGGACAAGAAAAAAGAAATCGACCGTAGCCGCGCCCAGCGCAACGGCCTTTTCCAGAATCTGCGGCAACTCGGTCACGTTCAGCTTTGAAACCGTCGTGTTGATCTGAAACGGAATGCCCGCGTGTTTGAGTAACTCGAGCCCGGCCAGCGTTTTCTCATATGCTCCCTCCACACCGCGAAACGCGTTGTGGGCTTCGGCGGTGGCGGCATCGAGACTGACACTGACCGCCATAACGCCAGCGGCCTTCAGTTTTGCAGTGATTTCGGTCGTCAGCAGATGGCCGCAGGTGGCGAGCACGACCCGGCAGCCCTTGTCCGTGGCATAGCGCGCGACCTCGAAAATATCGGCACGCATCAGCGGTTCTCCACCGGTCAGGATAATCATCGGGTTTGAAAAAGCCGCCAGCGCATCGACGGTTTTAAAACATTCCGCCGTGGAGAATTCATCGGCATAATCGCAGTCCCGCGCCGCGCCACGGCAATGGCGGCACTTCAATTCACAGCGTCTGGTGATCTCCCACGCGATGATCTTCGGATTTTTCCCGGTGCTATGCATTCGAGATTTCCTCTGCCGTTAAGTAGCACGCCGGATCGACGCCCCAGAAGTTTCCAGTAGTTTCGCCGCGCGCGCGGAAGTTTCCGCCGCAGACGTCCAGAAACCGGCAGGTTTTACACTTACCGGTCACGTGTGCGTACTTGTCTTTAAGCGCCATGAGGAATTCATTGCTTTGATCCGTCCAGATTTGGCTAAACGGTTTTTCGCGCACGTTGCCTTGCGGATGATGGCGGAGAAACTGGTCCGGATAAACGGCGCCGTCCCAGCTGACGCAACCGATGCCGTGGCCGGTGCTGTTGCCGCCGTTCATTTTCAGCAGTTCCATGACGCGGGCGGCATCTTCGATGCGTCCCTCTTTGAGCAGTCGCAGATAAAGATACGGCCCGTCGCAATGGTTATCGACCGTCAGCACTTCTTTGGGCAGGCCGCGCGCATGCAGGTCGGCGGTGCGATCAATAATAAAATCGACCGTCCGGCGGGCTTCTTCGTGCGAAAGATCGGCGGCGGCGATGGCTTCGCCGCGACCGGTATAAACGAGGTGGTAAAAGCAAACGCGCGGAATGTCTTCGGTTTCGAGCAGGTCAAAAATGCCCGGCAGATCGCCCACGTTGTGCTTGGTGATGGTGTAACGCAGGCCGACTTTGATCCCCGCCCGTTTGCAGGCGCGAATCCCTTCGAGCGCTTTATCAAATGCGCCGTCCACGCCACGGAATTTATCGTTCACTTCGCGCA
>CAZTEK010000357.1:0-1922 GCA_964612095.1 uncultured Verrucomicrobiota bacterium | reverse complement strand
CATCCGCTCGGACTGGAAGCGCGTGTCCTTCCAGAAGTTTCCGACACCATCAAATCAGGCGGCCTGTTGACGGAAATCATGTAGAGGAACAAAACGATGAAATACCGGATGAACGGAATCATGAAAAAACTCCTGCTGGCGACGGTTTCCGGACTGCTTGCACTTCAGGCGAACGAGGCGTCGGCACAAGCAGAAAAGCGCGCCTACATCGGTTACGTCTATCCGGCTGGTGGACAGCAGGGAACCACCTTCCCAGCCCGGCTCGGCGGACAGCGGATCGACGGAGCCTGCGGCGCCGTTGTCTCCGGTACAGGCGTTCACGTAAAACTGATCGACAGCTTTCGCAAACTCGATCCGCAGTCTTACCGTCTGGTCACCGAGCAGTTGCAGCTCATTAAAAAAGATAAATCTGCTCTAGACGAAACAACCCAGAAAATTAAAGAGCAAATTGAATTGCGAGTGGCTGAATATGTCCGCCAGGCAGCCAGCGAATCACTCGCCACCGTGATCCTCCTTGAGATCACCGTCGATGAAGATGCCGCGCCGGGATCGCGCGAAATCCGCATCATGACCCCAGTCGGCATCTCCAATCCGCTGCCTTTCTATGTCGGCCGTCTGCCGGAAAGCTCCCGTCTGCCCATGAAAGTCTCTCTTTTTCAGACGCTCGGCAAAGAACAGCTGGCCTTACGCAAGCGGCCTGAAAAAGAAGCCGAAAAGCAGATCACCCTGCCCTGCACCGTCAACGGACAAATCGCCTCCGGCGAAATCAACGGCTACCGCTTTTCCGCAGACAAGGGTGACCGGCTGGTTATCTCCACGCTCGCTCGGCAACTCATTCCCTATATTGCCGACGCCGTTCCCGGCTGGTTTCAACCCGTGCTCTCCCTGCACAATGCCGGTGGCGACGAAATTGCCTATAACGACGACTACCGGTTCAAACCCGACCCCGTCATTCTGTGCGAAATTCCGAAAACTGGAGATTACATCCTCTCCATTACCGATGCGATCTACCGCGGCCGCGAGGATTTTGTTTACCGCATCACTCTCGGCAAAACTCCGTTTATCACCAGCATCTTTCCGCCCGGCGCCCGCGCCGGAGAACCGTTCTCCATCGATATGAACGGCTGGAATCTGGACGATGCAAAGCTGGTGCTCCCCGAACCTAAAGCCGAAGAGGGTCTCTACCCGGTCGGGGCCGAGCTAAAGGGCACACTCTCTAATCTCATTCCTTTCGCTCTCGACACGCTGCCCGAATGCATTGAGAGCCGATCAAATAACAACCGGCAGACCGCCCAGGAGGTGACGCTACCTATCATCATTAATGGACGCATTGAAACCCCCGGCGATCAGGATGTATTTCGGTTTACCGCTCAAAAAGGCGACATCCTAGTTGCCGAAATCAATGCCCGGCGACTCGACTCGCCGCTCGATTCACTGCTTACACTGACCGACAGCGACGGCCGGATGATCGCCATCAACGACGACCACAGCGATCCGGGCTCAGGACTGAATACCCACCATGCCGACTCATACATCAGAACCGAGATTCCTGCCGACGGCACCTACTACATCAGCCTGACCGACACTGCACACCACGGCAGTCCCAGCAGCACCTACCGCCTGCGGCTCAGTCCGCCGCAACCCGATTTCGCCCTGCGCACCGAACCGTCCCACTTCGATATACGCAGCAACAACGCCTCAGTGGATATCTACGCCATCCGCAAAGACGGTTTCAACGGGCCGATCACCCTGCGCCTCACGGAACCGTCCGCTGGCTTTGACGCCAAGCCGGTCACGATCCCGGCCGATGCCGAAAAAATTCCATTCGCCATCCGCTATACCGGCAAGAATCTGAAAGGGACTATTCCGGCTGTAATCACCGGAACCGCGCAAATCGATGGTAAACAAAAAACCCGGCAGGC
>CAZTEK010000356.1:0-1948 GCA_964612095.1 uncultured Verrucomicrobiota bacterium | reverse complement strand
CATTGCGTATGTCCAACTCGATCGGATTGATTGACGGCGGCTATCGCGGCGAGATTATGGCCATGTGCGACCACATAAAAACTGAGCCGTATACCGCCGAAAAAGGGCAGCGCCTTTTTCAGCTCGTAGCGACCGACAGTTCTCCGGTTCATTACGAGTTAGTTGATGAACTTTCTGCCACAACACGGGGCTCCGGCGGGTTTGGCAGTACAGGCGCATAAGGGATGTCCCATGGGTGGCAAAGCTGTTCCACGGATGGGGAGAAGTTTGGGACTGGGGAGTCAAAATAGCTTTTGATTCGCTGCGTTCTTCATTCGCTGTGAAAATTTTTTGTCGCACAACGAATGAAGCACGCAACGAATGGAACGGTGAATAAAATTTACGAAGGAACAGAATTCCGATATCCCGGATTCGTAGATTTTATTATTCGCTGGTCATCAATCCGTGGGACGGCTTTGACATCCGTGGGATCATGTTGTTGTAGTGAACGGCACTTGAGTCCTGCATCTATTCTACAGGATTGCAGACTCTTCCGATGAAAAGAATCGCGCCCGACTCTTTGGCACGGATTATAAACAGGAACGGACGGTCGGCGCGAAAAACCTTTGGTGCCATAGGCATGGAGGTCGCACGCATCATAATGCCGGTTGCGGCGGCGGCCTCTGTTCCTTTTTCATCCACCTGAACAAAGGCTTTGTGTACGACATCAGAAATGAAAAGCGGCTCTGTGCTGATGCCTGAAAAATCAGCCAGCGACGGATTGAACGCATCCGTCATACCCAGCGCAGAAAGAATCTTTGCTATACTGTCGAATTGCGATTCGATTTTAAAGCGTGGTAGATGAACTTCCAGTTCTTCGTTACGTAGCGCGCCGAACCAGTCGGTTAGCGCATCGGCAGAGAATCCTTCTTCAATGCGGACCAGTCCGTCTTTGTCTTTCGGCAGGATGATCAGCATGGAAATCTCTTCGCCCTGATAGGGAAGTTCCAGGCATTGGAAGCTTTCATTTTCCATATAGCTGAAACGTTTTGGCTTCATGGTCATCATCGGGACGTTCGTGCTGATTTCTGGAGTCATCCAAAACGGTTCATCCGCTGTTTTTTCTTTTTCGAATGCATGGAGCCAGTCGCCCTTGAAATAAATCGCGTTAACCAGAATCAGCCGTGTGGCGGGCGTCACGGATGCGGGCGGTAGCAGATTCTTGATTTTATCGCGGGTTTTTTCTTCGACCCAGCGGTTGATGACTCCCCGCGCGACTTCCGGTTGACCGATAAAGTCGGACTGATGAATTTCTGCGCCGTATTTTTCCTGCACACTTTTTTGGAATTTTCCAAGGATTGTAAATTTACGATCCATCCATAGCGCATTGGCGCTATCCAGCACAACATTAGTTCCAATGTTTGGGAACGTGGAGGCTTCGGGTAGGAGCAGGCTCATCTGCCGGAGTGTATTGCTTGCCGCCCCTTCGCGCGTCATGGCCAGCGCGGATTCAATGCTGGCCGGAGAGAAGAACAGATTGCCTGGAGCCGTACGCAGTTGTCCGTAGAGTTTAAAGGCAAAGTCATCGCCGCGTGCGGTTAGTGCCAGAAGGATTGAAAGCAGAATTATTTTTTTCATTTCACAGTCTCCGTAGCGAGAACAGCGGCTAGTTTGCACGCTTCGAGGTAACGCGGAATATCCACGTATTCATTCAGATCGTGTGCGTTGAAATTGCCCGCATCAAACGTGATGGTGGGAATCCCTTTTTCGTTCAAGATGTTGGCATCGAGCCCGGCGTTGATGATTTCTACGTCTGCCTCGCGGCCCGCCAGTGGTGCAGCGCACAGAAAACGCCGAACAACGGGCGCACTTTTTTTGAGCCGGAAACTGCGGTAGTCGCTGGCGATGATGAAGTCAACTGACCCGCATTCGCCCTGATCGTTTTTTAGTTCGCGGGCGGCCTTTTCAA
>CAZTEK010000355.1:0-1953 GCA_964612095.1 uncultured Verrucomicrobiota bacterium | reverse complement strand
AGCTGCTGGCGGAGAAACAGACGGCCCTTACAGCCGCCTACAAGGCGGTCGAAGGTCCGGACGTGCAGAAGCTGCGCGCGGAAATGGATGCAGCGGAAAAGGCATACAAAGCCGTGCTTGCACGTACAGAAGGTCAGGCTAACAATCCGGAACTGGAAGCCGCCACAAAGGCAAACAACGCGGCGCGCCAGGCATTCAGAGCACTCCACCAGGAGAAGTTCGCGGCGGCCGGCGGACCGAAACTGCAGGAAGAGGTCTGGGCCCTGAAAGGCGAACTCCAGCGCCGCCAGCCTCCAGTTGCAAGGCCGCAAGGTCAGGGCGGCCAGTAACCGCCGGTTGGACGTGATCGTCAGAAAGCGGGAGTCAGTGCCCACTTGGCTGACTCCCGCAGAAACAGCGGAGTGCGCCGGTGAATGCGTAGGGAATGGTATGAAAGGTTGGTTTTATCGATACCGATACCGACCCCGACACCGACGCCGATGGTCCCGTCTCCAAAATTAGAATCGACGGCGCTCAAAACTCCCTGTAGACACGACCTTGACGTTGCGATTATGATGTAATCTGCAACACGGCATTTTGATTCAGAACGGAGGGCGATGAAAATTCGGCATGAAGTGATTCCTTTTCTGGCCATGGCAGGGGTGATCGCAGCGGGCGTCTGGCTTTTGGTTCGGGTCTTGGCACCCGATGTTCCGGCCCTGGCGCCCGCTACAGCTTTACTGCTGCTGCTCGTGCTCGATGGCTATTTGTTCTGGTTCTTTAGAAATCCCACGCGCGTCCCACCGGCCGATCCGGATGCCATCCTGGCCGGAGCCGACGGAGTTGTAGCTCGGATTACGACGTTTTCACCCGACCGGTTCAACGCCATCCGCATGCTGGCCGGCTTGAAACCGGAGGACACGGCACGGTTTCAAAAGCAAGACGTTCTTCGCATCAGCATCTTTCTCAGCTTGATGAATGTGCATGTCAACCGCGTGCCCATTGCGGGACGTTCGCGCTTTCTCGGCTATTTTCCAGGGAAACATGTTTTTACGTTCAAGGAAAAATCGTCCGATGTGAACCAGCACAATTCGATCCTGATTGAGAATGCACGCACCTGCTGCCTGGTGAATCAGATCGTCGGCCCCGTGTGCCGCCGGGTCATCTATTGGCTGTCCCCGACGCAGGCGGTGGCGGTGGCGGCGGGGGACGCTTTTGGAATGATGAAGTTCGGATCCCGGCTGGACATGTATTTTCCGGCAGCAGAGATTGATATCCGGGTTAAAGAGGGCGATCGGGTTCAGGCGGGAGTATCCGTTATTGGAAAGGTTGTTTGATATGCACAGTTCGATAAAAAAAACGCCTGCGTTTCTGAATTGGCGGCAGATTATTCCGTCGCTGATCACGCTGGGTGCCATGCTCTCGGGTTTTTTGAGCATTGTCTATGTGGTGCAGGGCTTTCATCCTGACGCGACAGGCCATGAATTTCTCAACGCTGCGCGGCTGATTATGCTCGCGATGATTCTCGATGGACTGGACGGGAATGTGGCGCGCTGGCTGAAGGGCACCAGTGAATTCGGGGCGGAACTGGACACCTACGTGGACATGACCGCATTCGGTATCGCACCCGCCATTCTGATCTTCGCCGTTACCATGAAGGACGGAACGGATCCGCTGATTCGGGTGCTGCTGCCGTCGGCGGTCGCGCTCTCCGGGGTGGTCCGGTTGGCCCGGTTCAAGGTCGCCGATCCGCTGCGTGGCCAAGGCGGCTATGGCGGACTCCCCATCACCGCCAATGCGGGATGGGTCGCCCTGTTTGTGTTCATCAGCCAATCGGCCTCTCCCCTCAATCTCGATCAGGGGGCCTTTTCGCTGCAGCAAGGCGGCTTTGCCACGCTCTTCCTGGTTGGCATCCTGACTTTCATCAGCCTGCAGGTTTCCAATGTGAGATATCCCAAGCCCACCAAGAAGGCG
>CAZTEK010000354.1:0-1961 GCA_964612095.1 uncultured Verrucomicrobiota bacterium | reverse complement strand
TATTTGATTGGAGACCTTTTATGGCACGCCCGCACGAAACCGAACGCTACGAATTTTCCGACGCCGAAAAGCGCGACCTGATCAAATGTATTGAGCAGGGCAAGCCGCTGCCGGAGAAATACCGCTTTCTCCTGTTCGAGGATAAGCGCGAGGTCGAACTGGTCTGGAACGGCAAAACCCGCGAGGTCTGCACCGCCATTCTCCCGTTCCAAACCTTGGAACACATCGACGAGCCGCGCAAAGAACGTGGCTCCGGCGTCTCGCCGGAAATTCAGGAAGAGATGTTTTCGGGGCGGCAGGTCAAAGGCTGGACTAACAAACTCATCTGGGGTGACAACAAGCTGATTCTATCCTCGCTCAAATCCGGCGCGCTCCGCCGCCAGATCGAAGAGGCTGGCGGACTCAAGCTCATCTATATCGACCCGCCCTTCGACGTCGGAGCCGACTTTTCCATGGACATCGAGATCGGCGGCGAAACGTTTCATAAAGAACCGAACCTCCTCGAACAGATCGCCTACCGCGACACCTGGGCCGCGGCGCCGATTCCTTCATCGCCATGATTTATGAACGCCTGATTTTGATGCGCGATTTGATGGCGAACAACGGAAGCATCTATGTTCATTGCGATTGGAGAGTGAACTCGTTCATCCGATTGGCGATGGATGAAATTTTTGGTAGCAATCGGTTAAATAATGAAATCGTTTGGCACTACGAAAAATGGACTGCTTCAAGCAAGATGTTACAAAAGAACCACGACTGTATTCTTCATTACATCAAAGGAGATGCTTGGACTTTCAACGAGCACAGAGAAATCACCGACAATCTAAAAGACAAGTATGAGAAAGGGTATTTGATCGGAGGTGGCGGTGGCTCAACGGGGCTCGTTGTTTACGACAAAGAAAATCCAAAAGTAAAAGAGATGATCGCAAGCGGTAAATATAAAGTTGTTTATGCTGACACGACCGGAAAACCCATAAGCGATGTTTGGAAAATCCCTTTCATAAACCCCGTGGCAAGCGAGCGGCTCGACTACCCAACGCAAAAGCCCCAAGCTCTGATTGAAAGAATCATTTCAGTCAGCAGCAACGAAGGCGACCTCGTGGCGGACTTTTTCTGCGGAAGCGGCACGACGGCGGCAGTAGCCGAGAAGTTGGGGCGCAAATGGATCGCAACTGACCTCGGCAAGTTCGGCATTCACACCACACGGAAGCGACTGATTCAGGTTCAGCGCGACTTGAAAGCGGGCGGCAAAGCCTTCAGTGCGTTCGAGGTGCTCAACCTTGGCCGCTACGAGCGGCAGGCTTATCTGAATATTTCCGGACGGCTGACCGGTAAGAAGAAAGCCGATGCGCTGGCGAAGAAGGAACGGGAGTTTCGCGAGCTGATCCTGCGCGCCTACAAAGCCCAACCGCTGGAAAACGAAGCCTTTTTCCACGGCAAGAACGCCGGGCGTCTCGTGGTCGTCGGGCCGATCAATCTGCCGGTGGGCCGTCTGTTCGTCGAAGAGGTCATCACCGAATGCCGCAAGCGCAACGCCTCCCGCGTCGATGTGCTGGCCTTTGAGTTTGAAATGGGCCTTTTTCCCGCCGTGCTGGACGAAGCAAAAAAGAAGGGCATCGACATCGCCCCGAAAACCATTCCGCCGGAAGTGTTCGACCGCCGCGCCGTCGAAAAAGGTCAGGTGCGCTTCGCCGATGTCGCCTATGTCGAGGCCGCGCCGCGTTATGACGCGAAGAACAAACTTTCTCTCGCTGTCGAGCTGACCGACTTTTCCGTCTATTACTCGCAAGGTCTGGCCGACTCCATCGCCGCCGAACTGAAAGAGGGCAAGAGCGAGGTCGTTTGCGAACAGGGCAAGCTGGTGAAATACAGCAAAGACAAAGAAGGCATCGTCACCAGCGACGTGCTGACGAAGCTCTGGACCGACTGGGTGGATTACTGGGCGGTGGACTTCAACTACG
>CAZTEK010000353.1:0-1969 GCA_964612095.1 uncultured Verrucomicrobiota bacterium | reverse complement strand
CCGCCGAAGACCTGGAGGGCGTCGGTGGTAACGGACATGGCGACATCACCAGCGTAGCATTTGCACATGGCGGATATTTTAGAAACATCCTTTTCACCACCGTCGATCGTGTTACAGGCGGCATAAGTGATCGCGCGAGCGGTTTCAACTTTCATCGCCATATCGGCCAGCATCCACTGCAAACCCTGGTTGGCGATGATCGGCTTGCCGAACTGATGGCGAACGCGGGCATAATTGACCGCTTCGTCCAATGCACCTTGCGCGAGACCAACGCCCTGCGCGGCAATGCCCGGACGAGAAATGTCAAAGGTCTTCATGGCGAGCAGGAAGCCCATGCCTTCTTTACCAATGAGGTTTTCTGCCGGAACTTCGCAGTCCTGGAAGATGAGCTCGCGGGTAGCGGAAGCGCGGATGCCGAGTTTGTCTTCTTTTTTGCCGAAGGTGAATCCGGGCGTACCTTTTTCAACAATGAAGCAGGAAACGCCGCGGGCGCCTTTGTTCTTATTGGTTACAGCCAGGATGGTATAGGTATCGGCTTCGCCGCCATTGGTGATCCACTGCTTGGTGCCATTGAGGATGTATTTGTCGCCCTTTTTGACAGCAGTCGTGGCGATGCCACCTGCGTCGGACCCGGCGTTCGGTTCAGTCAACCCGAAGGCGGCCCATTTTTCGCCCGTGGCGAGCGGCGAGAGATATTTTTTCTTCTGTTCTTCGGAACCGCCGATGATGATCGGGTCGGCACCAAGCGCATTGGCGGCATACGATACGGAAACGCCGATACAGTATTTGCTGAGGGTTTCAACGGCGACGCAGAAGCCAAGGTGGCCAACGCCCATTCCTCCGTATGCCTCATCGATGTAAAGGCCCATCATATCCATCTTGCCGAGCTCTTTAAGCAAGTCGGAAGGGAAAATGCCTTTTTCGTCCAACTCAGCACGAACCGGTACAACACGTTCTTTGCCGAATTCATCGAGCATGGCTCGGATTTCAAGCTGCTCTTCCGTCAGTCCATAATTAATTTCGCCCATACTATTCTCCTTGGTTAATTCCTACTCCATGCTTCCTAAATAACGTTCGGCCTCCAGCGCAGCCATGCAACCCGAGCCCGCCGCTGTAATCGCCTGCCGATAAACCGGGTCCTGCACATCACCCGCCGCAAACACACCGTCGATATTGGTGCGGGTGTTTTTGGCGATCAGATACCCGGCATGATCCATATCAAGCTGTCCGGCAAATGGTTTCGTGTTCGGCTTATGCCCGATGGCAACAAACAGGCCGGTAACCGCCAGCTCAGAAACCGCATTGGTTTTCACATTGCGGATTTTCAGACCCGTCACTTCTTTTTTGGCAACATCCAATACTTCGTCAATGACAGAATCCCAGATCACCTCAATTTTTGGATGCGCCAGCAGACGATCCACCATAATTTTGGATGCGCGGAACTGGTCGCGGCGGTGAATAACGGTAACTTTAGAGGCAAAGTGTGTGAGGAAGAGCGCATCTTCCATTGCGGTATCGCCGCCGCCGACCACCGCCACGTTTTGGCCTTTGTAAAAAGCGCCGTCGCAGGTGGCGCAGCCGGAAACTCCGCGACCAATCAGCTTTTGCTCGGATTCGATGCCGAGATACTGAGCACTCGCGCCGGTGGCAATGATGATGACTTTTGCTTCGATCTTTTCGCCATCGCTCAGCGTGATACTGTGCGGCAGACAGGTCAAACAGGCTTCCGTCACTTCACCCTCTTTGAAACGGGCGCCGAAGCGCTCGGCCTGCTGGCGCATTTGCATCGTCAGCGTCGTGCCGTCAATGGCTTCCGGAAAGCCGGGAAAGTTTTCGATCTCGGTGGTGGTGGTGAGCTGCCCGCCGGGCTGAAAGCCTTCAATCACCAACGGATTGAGGTTGGCGCGCGCCGCGTAAATCGCGGCGGTGTATCCGGCCGGCCCCGTTCCGATGATGACTAGATTTTCCA
>CAZTEK010000352.1:0-1975 GCA_964612095.1 uncultured Verrucomicrobiota bacterium | reverse complement strand
GCCAGATTTTCGGAAAACTTCGTTTCAATCGGTCCCGGCTGGATAATGGAGACGGCGACGCCGGAATCGAACAGTTCGCGCCGCAGGGCGTCGGAAAGTGCTTCAACCGCAAATTTCGAGGCGGAGTAAACTCCGGCGAAAGGCAGGCTTAATTCGCCCAGCACGGAGCTGACGTTGACGATGCGACCGTATCCCTGTTTGCGAAAATGGGGAATAAAGCGGGCGGTCAGCTCCTGTAACCCAAAGACATTTACCTCAAAAACGTCGCGGAGCATGGATCGCGGCGCGTCTTCGATGGCTGAAGTCAGCCCAAAGCCGGCATTATTGACGATGGCGCCGAGTTGTCCGCCGAAGCGTTTCAGCACGAGGTCGGTTGCGTTGGCAATCGAGGTGCTGTCGGCGACGTCGAGGGCGACGGGATCGAAGCCTTCGGCGCGGAGCATATCGAGATCGGCGGGTTTACGGGCGGTCGGGGCGACCTGCCAGCCGTGTTCGCGCAGAAGCCGTGCTGTGGCCAGTCCGATACCTGACGAGCATCCGGTGACCAGCACTGTTTTCGGATGTATTGCAGGATATTTCATTGTATCTCCAAGGATTGGAAAACTAGCCGCTCTCCTTTCCAATGTCTGGAAAAATCGGAGATTAGAATCCGTGGGTTTGGAAATTGACCTCGCCGGAGGTGTACCGTATTCTGTGCCGCTTTTAAATTTCCAATTAATAGGAGAATTTTGATGAAGGTTTCAATGAAAAGTGTTGGGGCGTGCCGCCAGACGATTAAAATCGAAGTGCCTGCCGAGACAGTAGCTACTGAGCGCGCCGAACTGCTCAACTATTATGCCAAGGGCGTTAGCGTGCCGGGTTTTCGTAAGGGCCATGCTCCTAAAGCATTGGTAGAAAAGAAGTTTGCTAAGGATATGGCCGCTGATCTGAAAGATCGTGTAGTGCCTAAGTTTTACCACGAAGCCATTGAGCAGGAAAAAGTCAAAGTGGTTAAGGTGGTGGATGTCAGCGAGCCGGAACTGGCCGACGGCAAGCCGCTTAAGTTTGAAGTGACGGTCGATGTGGTGCCGGAATTTAAGTTGCCGAAGTATGATGGCATCACCATTAAGGCTGAAAAGACCGATGTTTCTGAAAAACAGGTCAACGAAACGGTCGAAAGCATCCTCCGTCAGCACGCGACCTATGAAGACGTAGAAGGCTGCACCGCCAAAGAAAAAAACATGGTTCAGGTTTCTTATGAATCAACCATTGGTGGTCAGCCGTTGGAAGAAAAGGTTCCGCAAGCCCGCGGCCTTGGACGTGGCACCGGTTACTGGATTACCTGCGACGACGAATCGTTCCTGCCGGGCATGGGCAAGGCTTTGATCGGCACGAAGATCGGCGACAAGAAAGACGTTACGGTTAAATTCCCGGAAGGCTTTATTGTAAAAGAACTCGCCGGCATGAAGGCCGAGTTTAAAGTCGAAGTCACCGGCATGCGCGAAACGAAACTGCCGGAGCTCAACGAAGAATTTTTGAAGAAACTTCACATCGAGTCCGAAGCGGAATTGCGCAAAAACATCCGCGAACACCTCGAAGATGCGGCGCAGAATAAGGAAAAGGGTCGCCAGCAGGATGAGGTTTGCGAATTTCTCCTTAAGAAGACCAAAATTGAAGTGCCAGAAAGCGCTGTGCAGGAGCAGGCGCGCAATCTGACGTATGAGCTGGCCCGCCAGCGTATGATGCGCGGCATGAGCCAGGAGCAGATTAAAGCGCAAAGCGAAGACATGTTCAAAGAAGCCAAAGAAAAGGCTGAAGAACAGGTTAAACTGCGCTACATCATTATGGCGATTGCTGATGAAGAAAGCATTAAGGTTGATGATCAGGAAGTATCCGCCGAAGTAGTTCGGATAGCTATTCAGCAGCGTCAAGATGCCGCGGAGTATCGTAAGAAACTGGAGAAAGAAGATCAGCTCGAACTGGTGGCCGATCAACT
>CAZTEK010000351.1:0-1977 GCA_964612095.1 uncultured Verrucomicrobiota bacterium | reverse complement strand
AGTTGTGACGGCAGACGCACCACAACGTCCAGCTGTTTACGGTTTACCGAGCTCAACTCCACGGTTGCCTGAACTCCGCCCGTATGCGCGGAGGCTGAACCAAACCCTGTCATGCTTTTAATGGCCATGTTAACTTCCCTATCGTAACGAGTAACGGGTGATGCGTAATGATAGAATCCCTGTTACGGATTGCTTTTCTTCCACTCCGCGATCTGCTGAACGTCTTTGTCGCCGCGGCCGGAGACGTTGATGATCACAATATCGTCTTTGGAAAACTGTGCGCCATTTTTAACGACCCACGCGATGGCGTGTGAACTTTCAAGCGCGGGCAATATGCCTTCCCACCGTGCGAGCTGGTCGAAGCCAGCTACGGCGTCAGCATCTTCAATGTAGGTATACTCGGCACGTCCGGTGTCATGCAACATAGCGTGCTCCGGGCCGACGGAGGCGTAGTCGAGGCCCGCACTGACGGAGTGCGTCAGCAAAATCTGTCCGTCATCATCTTGCAGAACATAACTCTTTGTCCCTTGCAACACGCCAACCTTACCGCCAGCAAAGCGTGCAGCATGTTTGCCGGGTTCAATACCCAGTCCGCCCGCTTCGACACCGATCAAGCGAACGTTCTTGTCCTTTATAAAGGAGCTAAAAATGCCGATGGCGTTACTTCCGCCGCCGACGCAGGCGACAATCGCGGTCGGCAAACGTCCTTCGGCTTTCAAAATCTGTTTGCGTGCTTCGATACCGATGACGCTCTGGAAATCACGCACGATCATCGGGTACGGATGCGGACCGAACGCCGTGCCGAGCACATAATGCGTGTTACGCAAGTCGCTCACCCAGTCGCGCATCGCTTCGTTGATGGCTTCTTTGAGCGTCTGCTGTCCCGCAGTGACGGCGACAACCTTCGCGCCGAGGCTTTCCATGCGAAAAACATTGAGCATCTGGCGCTCCATGTCCACCTTGCCCATGTAAACGACACATTCCATACCAAAAAGCGCGGCGGCGGTGGCGGTGGCGACGCCGTGCTGGCCCGCGCCGGTTTCGGCGATCAACCGCGTTTTGCCAAGCCGCTTTGCCAGCAGTGCCTGCCCAATCACGTTGTTGATCTTGTGTGCGCCGGTATGGTTTAGGTCTTCGCGTTTGAGATAAATCTTCGGGCCGCCGAGCTGCGCGGTCATTCGTTGAGCAAACCAGAGCGGCGAAGGACGCCCGACGTATTCGCGCAGATAGTAATCGAGTTCTTTTTTGAATGCCGGATCTTTCCGGGCTACTTTGTAGATGCGCTCCAGCTCGCGGAGCGGCTCAATTAAAGTTTCCGGCACAAAGATGCCGCCATACGGGCCAAAGTGCCCCCTTTTATCCGGTTGAGTCGTCATCTTACTCTTTCTATAAACTGCTTCACCTTGCGGATATCTTTTACACCCGGCTCTTTTTCGACGCCGGAACTGACATCCACACCCCACGGATTGACCGCGGCAATGGCGTCACGCACGTTTTCAGGGTTAAGTCCGCCAGCCAGCATGACCGGCTTCCCGATCTCCTTTTTCATAACCAATGCGCGTTCCCAGCTACTAAGTTTACCGGTGCCGCCAATGGTATTCGGATCGAATGAGTCAGCCAGCAATACGGACGGTTCCGGATTAACCGCGTTCAATATGCCCGGAAGAACCCCTTCGCCCATGCGCGGCGATAGCCAGGTTTCCAACCCTTGGAAAAGCGGACGTTCTATTTTCCAATCATTGGAAATCAGATGAATTTGAATCACATCCAGACGGCAGGTGATCGCCACCGATTCCACTTCACCAGGCGGCGGTTCTACAAAAACACCAACCTTTTTAATCTGATCAGGAACACTTTTCAGCCAGCTGGTAACCTGTTCCGGGCGCACATAACGCTTGGCGCGCGGCCAGAAAATGAAACCAATGGCATCGGGCTCTAAAGCACAAATCTGCTCCAGATCGTTTCTGGAGCAGATTC
>CAZTEK010000350.1:0-1989 GCA_964612095.1 uncultured Verrucomicrobiota bacterium | reverse complement strand
ACGTCCTGTAGCCCGCCGGGCGAAGGACTTCGGCCAGCGTCACGCAACGATTGTTTAGATGGCCCTGATACGCCGGAATGCCATAGCCAAAATCAAAGTCCATATGGCCGACCCCGGCCTGGTGGGGATAGAGCCCGGTCAGCAACGAAGCCCGGGACGGACAGCAACGGGCCGCATTATAGAACTGGGTGAACCGCAGTCCATTCCTGGCCAATGCGTCCAGGTTCGGCGTTTCTATTTCCCCGCCGTAGCAACCGATGTCGGAATAGCCCATATCATCGGCCAGGATGACCAGGATATTCGGCTTCGGCTTTGCTTCGTCCGCCCCGCAAAATACGGGGGGCGCGGCCAGACTCATCAAAGCGGCCCATTTTTTAAGTTTATTATTCATCCGATCACGCTTCCAGCACCACCACATCCACAAGTTGCGTCCGCATCGAATCGGGAACACCGATTGAAAACCCGCCGCCATTTTGATTGACCGGAAGCTGCTCGCCGGTGCGCAACAGCCAGGCTTTCGCCGGAACCGGGACCGATGAATCGACCACAATCTCCCCCGTCGTGCCGGGCAACAGATGCAGGTAGCGGCGATTGCCGCGCACGGTCATCGGCACATTGGCCGGCTCAGGATCGGGAGCGCCTTGGGTGCCGATGACGGCTTCCTGCGAATGCTTCATCCACTCAGCGACCTCGGCAAGGCGATCGTAGGCCTCCTGCGGGAAATCCCCGTCGGGGCCGGGCCCGATATTCGGCAAAAAGTTGGCGCCCCAGCCGCGCAGTTTGCTCAGACATTTGAGCAACCAGGCGGCCGTTTTGAATCTTTCGGTGTCGAGATAGCCCCAGATATCGACGAAGCCCCCGTCGGGATCCATGTCCGGAAGAACGGTCGGGATATCCGAGAGCTGCCAGCAGTGAACCGTCTCGAACCATTGGCTCTGGGGGCGCACCTTGGGCAGAAAACATTCGGTATCGTTATAATCGCCGACGCAACTGCGGTTGTTGATCACCAGATGCGGCTGCAAAGCACGCGCCTTGTCCCGCAGCTCGTTGTCCATGGCGCCGCCGTCGAACCAGAGCAGATCGATCCGGCCGTAGCGCGTCAGCAGCTCCATCGTCCGTCCGTGAAAGTTTTCCCGGGCCTTCCGCCCCAGCTCCACCGGCTTCTCCGGCAGCACCACCGGCTCATGCTTCATGCCGAGAACGACCTCCGCTTTCGGGTCGCCGTGGATCGTGTTGTCCGGGCAGAAGTTGAAGTTCCGATACTCGCGGTCCACATACCAGTCCGGCGGGCAGACGTAGAGCCCAACCTTGAGTCCATGCTTGCGGCAGGCCTCGATATACGGCCCGACCAGATCGCGTCCGCCCAGATGCGTATGCACGCCAATCTCACTGTATTCCGAAGGCCACATGGTATAGCCGTCGCAGTGGACGCAGACAAAGACGGCGTATTGGAACCCGGCGGCCTTTGCGGCCCGCATCCATTTGTCCGGATCGTAGTTCTTCGGATCAAAGCGTTCGGCCAGTTCCCAGTATTCCTCCGGCGTCACCTTGTTGCCCGGCGCACCGGCGGCATCCCAGGTCGTATTGGCAATCATCGCCCACGACAGATCGAGTTTGCCATGCACCGAGGCGATGCCCCAGGTGATGAACAGGCCCAACCCGGCTTCGGGAAACCACTGCGCCTCCGGATGGCCCGCGGGCACCGCGACATTTTTCATGTTCAGCGCCAAAACCGCATGCTGCGCCTCGGCTGCCGTCAGGATCTCTTTGTTCTCTGTTTCCATAGATTCCTCTCACATTGATTAGGGTTTAAGCGGCGGCAGGATCACTGTTTTCATTGTGCTAATCCCCTTTGTCAATTTTCTTAATTGACATCAACGGCAGTACGTCCTTCCAGACACTGGGCACTTCCTCGCTTGTCCATTCGGCATTGGAGATGGTTGGAAGCGACTGCGGGTCGCCGCGGGTTTCGCGCAACAGTTCGATGCA
>CAZTEK010000349.1:0-2001 GCA_964612095.1 uncultured Verrucomicrobiota bacterium | reverse complement strand
GGCGCAAATGTTCTGATAAAGGCCTTCCGAGTGGTCCGAGCGCACCCCGACTTCCTTATTGCCGGAAGCCGTCACATCACTCACGAGGATATTCCGCATGGCCCACATCACATTCAGACCGCAGCGATTGTTGTCCATCAGGCGCAACCCGGTCAGCTGCACGTAACGCAGATGGCCGCCAGCACCGTTAATCCGAATCCCATCGCCACTGCAATTGATCGCATCCAGATCGGCAACGCGCACAAATCCGCACCGGACAAGAAGAATTCCGTGGAAATCACCCTCACCTTGCCCGGCTTTATTACCGTCGATGATTCCCCCGATAATTTCAATATGATGATTCCCTTTTCCCGGATCGCTGTTGACGATCATTGAAGCTTTCACCCCTTCTGCCAGAACCAGCCGCGCATCGGATAAATCCAGCCTAGTATAATCCGGCAGCCGGACCGGCTGATCGATTGTAAACTCACCGATCAGCTTAATCGTCCGAATGGATGTGCGCCCGGGAGGCAAGGCATCAATCGCTTTCTGGATCCCTGCCGTACAATTGGATCCGGCAATTGCAGTCAAACTCGATTCCGCATGAGAGGAAAGAGCGGTCAACAGAGAGAAAAACGACAAAAATGAACATCCCTTCACGCCAGCTCCTTACATTGTGATTTAATATATCAATAAATCATAACGTGGATCAATCCAAGTAGAAAAGACGGGTTTTTTAATGCTATCGAACCAGCGTTGCCAATCGCTCTGCCAGCGGACGCCCGGACGCATAACACTCCGCGTCGGGAAAAATAATTATCGTTTGCCGCCTTTGAAACGGCTCCGTACTGGTTTTTTCAATGATTGAAAATTCAAAACGAGAACGCCGATTCTGTCCTTTACAAGACCGGGTCTTCGCCGTATTCATTTAATGATTCATGGAGAGTGTTTTATGGCAAACATCAGGACGGAAAGCGGCCCGCAAGCGAATCTCGCGCATCAGGTGATTCGGCATATCTACAAGCAGATTCAAGACGGTGCGCTGAAAACCGGCGATAAACTGCCGACCAACCGGGATCTGGCAAAAGAACTAAACGTCTCTATTTTGACCGTCCAGCGGGCCATGAAACAACTGGAAGCACAAAAAACGGTAAGCTGTCACCGCCGCACCGGCACCTTTTTGACCAACTCTGAAAATATTTCCTCTCCGAAAATTCAGAGCGGGCTGATTGGCCTGTTCTGTCCGGAATTGTTTTATGACTTTCACAGCGATCTGTTGCTGGAACTGGAACGCGGAACCATGGAGCAGGGAAAACTGCTCAGCATCAATTTTACTCATAGCCATCCGGAGCGCGAAGTCATCCTGCTGCGCTCACTGGCCCGCCAGCGGCTCGAAGCGCTAGTCTATTTCACTTCGCCGTTGGTCGTCAGTTCAGAGTCCTACAACAGGGCGGTCAGCGAGTGGATTCGCCGCTATATCGAAGAAGGCACCTTTGTACTCTTCGCTGACCTCTGTCCGCAGGGATTTGAAAACCGGCTGATCTCGCTCGATAACGCTAAAGCCGGCCAAATGCTGACGGAAAAACTGATTGAACGCGGCCATAAAAAGATCGCCTACCTTGGGGTGACCCATCTTCCCACCAGCCGCGAACGTTTGGACGGGCATTGCAAAGCCATGAAAAAGGAGGGCTTGCCGTTTCACGATGACTGGCTGTTGGACATCCGCATCATCGAAGGCGAAAACTGGGAAGCGCAAATGGAAGCGAGAATCCGGAACATGCTGGATCTTTACCCTGACCTAACAGGATTTAATGTGGATAATCAGGCGACTGCAGAAACCGTTCGGCGGGTTCTCTCTGAGCAGTCCGGTAAACGGAAATTCTCCGTAAATGACTCCATCGCCGCCCTGTTTGAAACCGGCGCACCGCCTTTTGAGGCACTGTCATGGATTCAGATTCCCGGCAAGAAAATGGGCGAAAAGGCCGTCGAAATCCTTCTACAGGATCATCCCGCCGACTACGA
>CAZTEK010000348.1:0-2014 GCA_964612095.1 uncultured Verrucomicrobiota bacterium | reverse complement strand
CGCGCAAATTCTTCGTCAAAGCAAACCATTTGTAACCGCACATAGAATAGAAGTCCGGTCAACACAATCACCAGATTAAGCAGGCCGATCCTCCATGCATCCGAGAGATTCACGAGCAGAATATCGCCAAAGAGCACACTCATCGGATCAAAATAGCCGGGTGTGCGTGCCAGAAAAATAAGTCCGCCGGAAAGCCCCAGTACCGTAACCGCGCTAACCACCGAATCAGCCCGGTGCGGAGCATAAAGTGTGGAGGACCCGATAATCCATGCCGCCAGTAACGCCGCCGCAAATGCACCCGCCAGCGGTGGAAGATTCCACGGCAAAAGGTGATTCAAGAAAAGCACCAGCCCGATTCCCAGCAATACGGCGTGCGACATGCCGTGCGCCGCATAACTGATACGACGAACCACCACATAACTGCCGACAATTCCAAACGAAAGACTTCCCATCAGTCCGATGATCAGCGGGAAAAAGAGCACGCCGTCCGGCATAAACATCTGACGCATCAATTCACTCATGCGCCCTCCTCCCGACGACGGTAGAGCTGCCAGATCATATCGCTGTTCAGTTCTCCGGGTTTAAAACTGCGAACGGTTCCATCCACAAAAACCACCTGATCAGCCGACGGGTCAATAAAGCTAAGATCGTGTGAAACAACAACAACCGCCAGCTTCTGCTTCAGCAGAAAGATAATCTCACGAAACTGTTTTTCAAAAGCCGGGTCAACCCCGGAGGCGGGTTCATCAAAGAGCAGTAAACGGGGATTCCCGGCCAGTGCCCGGGCGATCAGCACGCGCTGCCGCTGTCCGCCGGAAAGTTCAGAAAAAGGATGATTTTCAAGCCCGGCCAGCCCAGCCTGTTCGATCGCCCGATCAATTGAACCGCAACACCCGCTCCGATGAGGCCCTATACGATGCCATCCGGAACAGCCCATTCCGACCGCTTCGCGCACCGTGACCGGAAAATCTGGCCGCACCGTTGTATGCTGCGGCACGTAACCGACCAGGCTGCATGCCCGATGCGGACGGCTGCCGAATATTTCAATGGTTCCCTGCTGCGGCTCAAGCAGACCCAACGCCAAACGCAATAGCGTACTTTTACCGCCGCCATTAGGTCCAATCATGCAGGTCAGTGACGGCGTGTGGATAGCCAACGAGGCTGAACGCAAAACCGTCGCATCCGGGTGATAGCCGAAAGACACATCGTTCAGCACCAGCGCCGGAGAGGTTTCAACATGCTTATGGTTTTTGTCGAGGTGCATAGGCTTGTGCAATACGTTCCGCCGCCTGTTCTATGACGGCAACGGTGTCTTCCGCAAGCGGATTCACCGGCACAACCTGTCCGCCGATCCGCTCCGCCAGAATCCGGGCGGATTTGTCGCTGAATTGCGGCTGAACAAAAACAACCCGTACATTTTCTTCACGGGCGCGATTGATCAAAGCCAGCAACTGTTTGGGAGCCGGAGATTTTCCGTCCAATTCCACCGTCTGCTGCATCATTCCGTAATCAGCGGCAAAGTGCCCGAGCACCGGATGGTACACATAAAATGTTATTCCTTGAAACGGCACAAGCTTCTCTTTGATCTTCTCATGGCGCTCCGACAGATGCTTCCGGAAATCCAGCAGACGATTCTGGTAAAACTTCGCCCCATCGGGATCCGCACGGCTCAACGCCTGCGCAATATCCTCGGCAATCTTCGCCAGCACCGGCAACGACATCCAGATGTGCGGATCGCCGGAAACGGTGACGCCGACAGAGGTATCGACAACCGTCAGTGCCGGATTCATCGCCGCCAGTTTTTCAGCCACGGCCTTTTCGAAAGACAGCCCGACCGTGAAAAAAATGTCGGCATCCCGCACCTCCGCCACGGCCTTCGGAGAAGGCGAATAGCCGCACGGATCCTGTGATCCGGACATCATGCTTCGAACATGAACCCGGTCTCCGCCGACGGCTCTAACCACGGAGGCCACGGGCGGAGTTCCGCAATAGACATTCAACTCGGCGGCTTGAA
>CAZTEK010000347.1:0-2019 GCA_964612095.1 uncultured Verrucomicrobiota bacterium | reverse complement strand
AATCCACGTTGGCCCAGTTGGAGCACGGCCAGCACTCGTTAAACATCCAGAGCATGGCACCGCTGTTGCCCCATTTGGTGGAACGGTAGAACCCGAGCTCTTCGCGCACCATCTCGGCGTGCGCCATCATGGCGTTGTTGATAAACGACTCCGCGCTGTCGCATGGACCGATGATTTCCTCGGCCGCTTTGCGCTGCGACTCCACGAAACGCGGATGCACCTCCGGCAGCGCCGGGTGATTCATGACATGGAAGTCAACCACCGCATTCGGCGGCCAGATATCGCTCTTGTCGAGGAACTGCAACTGCGACTCCATCGGCGATGGCCCTTGCAGACAGATTTCGCCATTGAAGACCGTGCGCACCAGCTTCAGCCGTTCGCGGTACGTTCCGTAGCCGTCGGAATTTTTACGCGGCCACATCGACCAGTGCGTTTCGCCGGAGGTCTGGATCTGACCGAAGTCGGACTTGCCGTGCGAAGAGCCGGGAATATAGGGAGTAAACGGAGAAAGGTCACCGACCACTCCACGGTAATAATAGCGGCAGAGACGCCGCCCCGGACGGTCGGGCTCATAGCGGTGCGAGCTGGAGCTTTCATTGCCGCCGCACCAGCAGGCGACCGACGGATGGTTGCGCAACCGCTTCACCTGAAACTCTGCTTCTTCGATGATGTTGTGCAGGAAAAAGGCATCATCGTCCGGCGGTTCGGCGCAGGCGTTGGCAAAATCCTGCCAGACCATGATGCCGCGCCGATCGCACTCTTCGTAGAAGCGGTCTTTCTCGTAAATGCCGCCGCCCCAGATGCGCAGCATGTTGTAGTTGGCCTGCTGTGCGCGGCTGAGCAGGTAGTCATAGGTCTCGTCCTCGATCACCCCCGGGAAGCAGTGAGCCGGAACCCAGTTGGCGCCTTTGATAAAGCAGCGCTCACCATTGATCAGGAAGGTGAAACTGATGCGGTCGGTCTCCAGTTTTTTCTCTTCGAGTTCGACCGAGCGGAAGCCGAAGGTTTTGGTCATCGTGTCCTGAACTTTACCCTTGGAATTGAGCAGCGTGACGCGGCATTCATACAATGCCTGTTCACCCATGCCGTTGGGCCACCACCATTTCGGGTTGCGGATTTTCAGGCAGATGAAATTATGCACGCCGTTGGGTTTGACTTGATCGACGGCAAACACTTTGCCGTTGTACAGAATTTCAGCCTTGATGGTTCCGGTGGGATAGTATGGAGGAATCTTGTCGAGCGGGACGCCCTTGGGCAGCTCTTCCTGATCGAGAAGCGGCAGCTCAACGCGCACACAGCAGTCGCCGTCGAGTTGCGCTTCGACAAACAGATTTACGATTTTTGCCCCGTCGCACTCTTCCAGAAAAACATCCTGCCAGATGCCGAGCGCCAACGCATCGGGTGCCCAGTCCCAGCCAAACTGGCATTGCGCGTGCCGCACCAGCGACCGGCCCGGCGTAAACAGCGACCAGTATTTGGGATACTTTTCATGCAACTCCCCAACCATCTTGCGGGTCGGAGCAAATTCCACTTCGAGCTTGTTGGATCCGCTCTTCACCAGCGCAGTCACATCGAACCGGAACGGCTTAAATGCGTTGTCGGATGAACCGGCCTTTTGCCCGTTCACAGTTACCGTCGCAAACAGATCCAATCCTTGAAACACCAGTTCCAGCCTGTGCTTAGGCAGAGCCTTCAAGGTGAACTCGCGTTCATACCACCAGTGCTGCTGTTCCACCCATTTGGCCTGCTTCAGATTGTCGCGGTTAAAAAGATCCTTCGGCAGCTCCCCGGCTTTACTCAGCGCCACCGTCACATCGCCCGGCACAGCGGCATCAATCCAGTCCGCTTCAGGGCGCACTCCGTCTTTATCGCTGCACGCCAGCTTCCAAACCCCGTTTAAATTCGTCTGCTTTTTCATTTATTATCCGCTCTCTTCTCAATTTCGACAGAATCATTTTCAACAACCCCAAGCATCCCTAATTATTGCCACTTCGTTGCTGTCATTCTTCCAGCCCAGCT
>CAZTEK010000346.1:0-2019 GCA_964612095.1 uncultured Verrucomicrobiota bacterium | reverse complement strand
GTTATTTGAAAGGAACACAGAATATTCTCGGCTTCTTGCCGCAAACTGTTGCACCGACTGATTTTATTTATTCAGTCGTAGCTGAAGAAACAGGTTTTGCTGGCAGTTCGCTGTTACTGGTGTTGTATACGATAGTGGTAGTGCGCTGTATGCGTGTAGCCGTGGTCGCCCGAGACTTGTTCGGGCGCTTACTGGCAGCGGGTATTAGTGTGCTGATTTTTTCACATGTTTTTATAAATATAGCGATGACCATAGGACTTATGCCGATTACCGGTGTGCCGCTACCGCTGATGAGTTACGGCGGAACCTTCATGGTGAGCACCATGACAGCGCTCGGACTGGTACAAAGCGTTTGCCTGCGTCGTCGCATTTAAAATGAAAGAAAGGAGCATTCATGCTCAGTATTAGTGCAATTAAAGAAAAGTTGATGATCGGAAGCCGCAAGAAGAAAGAGATTCTTATCAATATTGAACCTCTCGAAACTCGCGTGGTCGTGCTTGATGAACGGAGACTCGACAACTTTCATATCGAACGGGCAGAGGAAAGCCGGTTGGTCGGTAGTATTTTCAAAGGGAAAATTCAAAACCTCGAAGATGGACTTCAGGCTGCTTTCGTCGATATCGGTATGCAAAAAAATGCCTTCATACACTACTGGGACATGATTCCAGAAGATGCGGCACGGTTGGAAGAGCAGGAAGGAAGTCGCAATAACGTTCGCAGACGCCGCAAATTCTCGCCCGGTGAAATGAGTAAAAAATTTCCGATCGGTTCGGAAATTGTCGTCCAAGTTACGAAAGATGCCATTGGCACCAAAGGTCCGCGTGTTACAGCTAATTTGAGTGTTCCCGGCCGCTATCTAGTGATGATGCCAGGTACTGGACTCAAAGGCATCTCGAAAAAAATTGGTGACAGCAAGGAACGTATTCGGCTTAAGAAGATACTGGCTCGGCTACCAATCCCTGACACCATTGGTATCATTGTACGCACCGCTGGTTCAGGCACCCGTAAAACCAGCTTTGCACGCGATGCCCGTACGCTGATTGAAATCTGGAAAGAAATCGACAGCGGTATGCGCGAAAAACAGGCTCCATGTGTTCTTTATCAGGAACCCAATCTGGCTGAACGCGTTGTGCGTGATTATCTCACCGAAGACATTGATCGTGTCTACGTAGACGACCGGGAAGCCTACGAAATGATCCGGAAGATGATTGCGAAGTATTCCCGTCGTGCACGCAACTGGGTTCAGCTCTACGCGGGCGAAGAGCCTATCTTTGACTACTTCGAAGTCGAAAAACAGATTGAATCGGTTTTTCGTCGCAAAGTATGGCTCAAATCCGGTGCCTACTTGATCTTCGACGAAACCGAAGCGCTCGTTGCGGTCGACGTCAATACCGGACGCCACAAAGGCGGGAAAAGTGCCGAGGAATCGATTCTTGCTGTGAATACCGAGGCCGCTGAAGAAGTGGCCAGACAGCTTCGTCTGCGAAATGTCGGAGGGTTAGTGGTGATCGACTTCATCGATATGAAAAGCAAGCGCGATCAGAATATAGTCTACAAGACCATCAAGGATGCCTTACGTGAAGATCGCGCTCGCACAAATGTCCTGCCGATCTCACAACTGGGATTGCTTGAGATGACCCGCCAACGCTACGAGGAAAGTATTTACACGACGACTTACGTTGAGTGCGATTATTGCGCAGGCCGTGGTCGAGTAAAATCCGCACTCACCATGAGCGTGGAGCTTCAGCGACGACTTTCCGCTGCGTTGCGGAAAGATCGGAAGGGGATTCATTCCATGAAAGTCACGGTTAATCCAACCGTACTTAACCGCTTGCGTCACGAGGACGAACAAACCCTGATTGACATGGAGAAAAAATTCCAAGGTCATCTCACCTTTGTTTCTGATCCGCACATGCATATGGAAGCGTTTACCATCACTAACGAGCAGACCCATCAAATTGTCTACTCTAGTATCGAAAGTGAAAAATAGAAAACCGTCCGCTCGTTGAGCGCGGTTGG
>CAZTEK010000345.1:0-2020 GCA_964612095.1 uncultured Verrucomicrobiota bacterium | reverse complement strand
GATTCATCAAACGGCGGCGGCCGCGCGGGTCGAGGTTGGACGACGGTTCATCCATGACCAGAATATCCGGCTCGGTGGCAAGAATGGCAGCAATGGCCACCGAACGCTTTTCGCCGCCAGAAAGTTTATAGGGCGGGCGTTCCCGCAAATGCAACATACCCACCCTTTCGAGACAGGTCACCACCCGCCGCTCCACCGCGTCAGGCGGCTGTCCGGCATTGAGCGGACCAAAGGCAACATCATCAAAAACAGTCGGCATAAAAAGCTGATCGTCGGGATCCTGAAATACCACGCCAACCGACCGACGGACCGAAACAAGGGTTTCGCGGCTGACCGGCTGTCCGCCAACCAGCACCGTGCCGGACATCGGCATGAGATATCCGTTCAGGTGTTGCAGCAGCGTGGACTTCCCCGCTCCGTTGCCGCCGACAATCGCGACGGATTCACCGTAGCCGATCCGGAAGGAAATGCCTCGCAGGGCTTCCGTTCCATCGGGGTAAGAAAAATGCAAATCCCGGAGTTCGATAGTTTGTTTGCTCATAGTCCGCATCCTGTCAGCCAGCGGCCCAGACCGTCGGCAAGATTCCACATTCGCACGATAACAAAAAAGGCGATCCAGCAGACCGCGAAAAGAATATCCCGCCAGCCCGGATGAATCCGCCGCAGAACCCGCAGCTGACCGTCAAATCCGCGGCTGACCATCGCCTGATAGATGCGCTGCGCCCGGTCCATCGAGCGCAGAAGCAGATGTCCGGTCAGTGATCCGTAGGTGCGCAGACGTAGCGACTTGACTCCCGGCGCGCGCATTTGTACACCGCGAATCATACGCAGGCCTTCCTCGCCGATCACGAAAAGGTAGCGGTAGAGAAAAAGCAGCTGAACCGCAAACAGGCGCGGGACGCCCATTTGTTCAAGCCCCGCACAAAGACGGTGGATGCCGGTGCAGGCCACCAGAATCAGTGCCGCGCTGACGGTTAAAACAAATCTCACCATGATGGACGCGAACGACAGCCAACCGCCGGAAACAGCATGCGAACCGACCGTAAGCACTGTGTTCTGATCAAACAGCGGATTAAATAATCCGACGAATAAAGCAAACGGTGCGGCGACGGCCACTTTTTTAAAAATATAACCTGCCGGAATATTGCCTGAAGCCATAAGTACAAATGGGAAAACAAACAGCGGCATCAGCGCAGAAACTTCATACCGGGGAAACGACATGACCGCGACAATGAATGCCGCGGTCGTAATGATTTTGGTGCGGGCATCCAAACGATGCTGGGGCGTATCCATACGCCCCAGCTCGTCCATTAACCCCACTTCGATGTAGTGTCCAAACTTCACACCGTATTTTTTGCCGTTCTTCGGCCTTTTAAGCAATAACCAATCAGCCCGGCAATCACGAGAGTTAGTAATCCGCCAATAATTCCGGAAACCGAAGTTCCCGCATTCACCGCAGGCCAGACCTCAGCCTCTTCCACGACTTCTTCGCCGGACGTTTTAAAACCGTAATCCGGCAGAAAAGCAGTTTTTTCCTGAATGCTTGCCAGTCCAGCATGAACACCGCTGTCCGGCTCTTTCAATTCCTCATGGCCGGTTGTTTTACCGATCGACCATTCCAAACCATCCAGTTGCGACGAGGCAAACCAACTAACTACTGCACCAAGCAGAACGGCGGCAATCAGCAACCCGGTCAGCACCGGACGCAGACTTTTCGTCGATGCGCCGGACATCGGAGCCAGTGCTTCAGGCCGGGCGCGGGCGACAAAACTCACCACCGCCGCCGTCGCCAGCCCTTCCACCAGACCGATCGCCAGATGAATCGGCTGCATCAGCAGGATAAACGAACCGAACGGCAGATCGGAAATTCCGGAAGCCGTGGTTTCAAGCACCACGCCGAACGCGCCGAGTTGCAAGCCGACGACCGCCGCAAGAATAGAGGCCATCCACAGCCGTGCGCCGCTGCGAGCATCTTTTGCAATCACGCGATAAATCAGCGGATACGCCACAAACGCCGGGA
>CAZTEK010000344.1:0-2020 GCA_964612095.1 uncultured Verrucomicrobiota bacterium | reverse complement strand
AACCGCTACGGACTGGAAGGCGGTTTCTGTGTCGAACAGGCCGGACAGCGCTGGCTTTTCGTGGCTGAAGTGTTCGGCGAGCCGAAAGTGGTGCGCACGCGACTGGCGCTGTGGCAGGCCTCCGCAGCAGAACCGGATGGGTGGAAGCGTGTGGCCACCTTGAAGGAGGGGTCGGGGGATTATACCGGAAAGGATCCGCTGGCCAGCCTTTGGGATCCGACACCGATTTATGATCCGGCGCTGGAGAGATGGACCCTGTTTTTTGTTGCCTACCGTGCGGCACCGGATACGGACGCACTCGCCCGCCGCAATTTTCATGGAAGAATTCATCGCATGCTTTCGGAGGTTCCGGGACGGGACGGGATTGCCGGGCCCTATACCGATCAGGGGGTTGTGATGGAACCCGGCGCGGACAGCGACTGGTGGGAAGGCGTTCAGGGGGTGGACAGCTTTTACCCCTGGCCGCATGGCGACGGATGGCTGGCCTTTTACGGCAGCAACAGTCATCACTTTCCATGGGCAGGTAAAGCCTGTCCGACCACCCGCTGGTTTGGGTGCGGATTGGCCGCGGCGAAGAGTCTGGCCGGGCCGTGGCAGCGGTTGAGCGAGTGGAATCCGGTGCTGCTCAATCACCGCTTCATTGAAAACCCGCTGGTGTTTCGTGTGCGTGAGGATCTGTGGATTGTGCTGTACGACTCCAGCAATCAGCAGCTCAGTTATGCGTGGAGCGTGGATGGGATGCACTGGTCGAAAGAGTGCACGGTGGATTGGGACGGCAAGCGACCGGATTGGCTCGGGTGGCTGCGTACGCCGCTGAGCCTGCTTCCGGAGAAGGATGGAAGCTGGACGGTCTATGTGACGGCTTTTAACGCGCAACGCCTGGAGCCCAATCTGGATCCGGAATACCATTACGGGTTTGGCTCGCTGGGCCGGCTTTCCGTGCGGCTGGAGATCGACGAAAAAGCGGTGGCTGCCGCTAAAAACTATTACGGAACCGGTTGCTGAAAATAAAAGGAGTCATCGCAATGGATACAGAATTAATCAGACCTTTTTCGGGTTGGGACTACGGCGTCATTATTTTCTTCATGCTCTTTATGGTTTCGGTCGGATTCATCTGCAAGCACTTGAACAAGAATGCGAGCGATTACTTCCGCGGTGGCGGCAACATGGTCTGGTGGCTCGCCGGCATGAGCACGCTGATGTATAACTTCAGCATTTGGGTGTTCACCGGGGCGGCCGCCAAATGCTACAACGACGGCTTTATTCTTCCCCTGACCTGGTGGGTGACCGCCTTTCCGATTGCGGTTGTGACCTACATGCTGGCCCCGCGTTTCCGGCGGCTGCGGGTGATCACTTCCATGGAGGCGGTGTTCCGGCGCTATGGGTTTGGAACGGAGCAGTTTTTCACGTGGATCTCCTTGCCGCTTTACATTTTCATCGGCGCGGTGAGCCTCAATTGCATGGCGGTCTTCATCGGCTCGGCACTGGGCGCGAGCGTCTCGGCCACCAGCATCGGCATCGGTGCCGTGGTGATCGTGCTCGCCTGCATGGGGGGGCAGTGGGGGGTCGCCTTTGCCTCCGCGATCATGGGGCTGGTCATGTTCGCCGCGGTCTTTACCGTTATCATCTATTCGCTCGGTCTGCCAGAAATCGGAGGGATAGCCGGTTTTTTAAAGGCAATCCCCGAGCGCCACATCAAGTTTGACCTGGGCACAAATACGGCGCTGATTTACATCTGGATGGGGTGGAACGTTGTCACGAGCGTCATGTTCGGGTCGATGGATATGCGTAACGGGATCAAATACGTTCGCGCAAAGAACGATTCGCACGCCCGCCGCGCCGCCTTGCTTTATGTGTTGCCGAACCTCTTCTTACTTTGCGTCGTCCTGCAGATTCCGGCCATGTGCGCGGCGGTTCTTTACCCCGATATGGCGGCGATATTCCCGAATCTGAAATCACCTGAGGAAGGGGCGTTTCTGGCCATGTGCTTTAAAGTGTTACCCGACGGGCTGCTCGGGCT
>CAZTEK010000343.1:0-2040 GCA_964612095.1 uncultured Verrucomicrobiota bacterium | reverse complement strand
AGCGGTTGTCGCACGCATCCGGATGACCGGCATCAATCAACGCATCGGGGCTGGCGGAGACCAACTGCATTCGGACAGCCTGAACGGTCTGATCCTTCATTTTTAATAAATCCATTTATTCATCCTCTATTAAACTTTCGTATCTGCATCGTGCAAAAATGAATCATTCATTCGCTCGGCTTCCCCACCACGGACCCCACGCACCCGGCACGGGCGCATAGTCCCGTCTCAACACATCACGTCCGGCTTCTTCAGCAACCTGCTTGCGGGCGGCATAGGTTTCGGCCCATAGCCGGTCTGTTTTCTCTTTGTCAAAAAACGGATTCGGCGCGGGAACCTTGGCATTGACCTGCATCAGCCAGTGACATAAACGGTCGCGCAATTCCGCTGCCTTGACAGGATCAAGATTCACCCGATTGGTCCTCTCCCCAATATCCGACCCGAGGTGGTACAACTCATCCCGGCCATCGTCCCAGAAATGAATCAGCTTCCAGTCTCCCGAACGCACCCAGGAGGCGGGGCCGCTCGAATAACCATTGTAATGCGGGAAATGCCAGAAGAGATCCCGTTGAGCGATCGTAGCCCCTTTAAGCAGAGGAACCAGGCTGACTCCGTCCACATGCTGCTGCGGGTTCAGCGGCGCGCCCGCCAACTCAAGCAACGTCGGATAAAAGTCCGTTCCGGTCACAGGAACATCACACCGGCTCCCCGGCTTGGTCACCCCCGGCACCGAAATGAAATAAGGCTCGCGCACGCCCCCTTCATAGGCACATCCCTTGCCGCCGCGATAAGGACGATTTGATGTAAAGGCCCAGTTGGGGGACTGAGAAACCCCGCCGTTATCGGAAGTAAAGATGATGATCGTATTTTTTTCCAGACCGAGCGCTTTCAGCTTATCCAGAACAATCCCGACCGCATCATCCATATGCTCCACCAGTCCGGCATAAACCGCATGATCCTGCACCGCGCGATCATTGAAGCCTCCATCGGAAACATACCGTTCCCGGTCCGGATTCCCCATGGCCATTGCCTTGTCGCGGTATTTCAACCATTTTTCACGGCTGCACTGGATCGGTGTATGTACCGAATAGAATGAAAGAAAGGCGAAAAAGCGCTCGTCCTTATTCAATTCAATGAACTTTGCAGTCTCCCGGGCCAGCCGCATATCGAGCATCTCTCCGTCAGGGCCGTTTTCCAAAGCAGGATTTTTATAGGGCGAGAAAAAGTTGCTCGGCATTCCCGCGCCGTGCCCGCCCTTATTGATGTCAAAGCCATGCTTCTCCGGCCGGTCTTCCGGCTTGAACCCGAGATGCCACTTGCCCGCAAAAAATGTTTTATAACCGTCCCCTTTGAGCGCTTCGGCGATCGTGATCTCTTCAGCAGGAAGTTGCTGAACGAAGTCCGGGGGAAGCATGGCATGGTTGGCCATTTTTGCTGCGGCTTCCAATCTCGGCACATTCCATTTAACCGGATTGCGCATGTACTCCTTCAGCGCTGCCAGATCCAGATCCGCAGGGACTCGCCAGTAATTCCAGCCGGTCGGGCTGCCGATCCAATCAGTAATGCCGTGCCGCGGCGTATATTTACCGGTGATAATACTGGCCCGCGACGGACTGCAAACCGGACAGGTCGCATACCCCTGGGTGAACGTCATTCCGCTGCGTGCAATGCGGTCGATATTCGGGGTCTCGTAGAAGGTGCTTCCTGTACACCCCAAATCCTTGACCCCCAGGTCGTCGGCAATGATGAAAAGAATATTGAATTTCCGGTCAACCGATGCCCCGGCGGCTTCACAGGACTCCGGAATTTGAAGCCCGGCCAAACCCAACAGTGCGCCAAGCCCGGCCCTGTGCAGATGCAGGCGATCCACAGATGCTTTTTGTTTCCGAAAATCCATTCCCATCCCTCCCGAAGTTATCTCATGCGATCTACAAAACTGCGATTCAAGTTGAGATGTTATAAGCAACCCCCTCAGCAAGTGAAATACACCTGCTGTTTTTTAATTTGCACTTTGTGCTCACTTTTTCATCCGTAAAATTT
>CAZTEK010000342.1:0-2047 GCA_964612095.1 uncultured Verrucomicrobiota bacterium | reverse complement strand
TTCGCCGCGACCGGTATAAACGAGGTGGTAAAAGCAAACGCGCGGAATGTCTTCGATTTCCAATAGTTGGAAAACGGCAGGCAGGTCGGCCAAATTGTGTTTAGTGATCGTGTAACGCAGACCGACTTTGATCCCTGCCCGCTTGCAGGCGCGAATCCCTTCAAGCGCCAGATCGAATGCGCCGTCGACAGCGCGAAATCGGTCGTTGGTTGCGCGCATTCCGTCAAGGCTGATGCCGACGTACGAAAGGCCGATGGCTTTAAGCCGCCGCGCAACGGTATCGTCAATCCGTGTGCCGTTGGTGGAAATCACCGCGCGCATTCCTTTGGAAACGGCATATTCCGCCAGATCGGGCATATCTTGCCGGCAGAGTGGTTCGCCGCCAGAAAAAAGAAGAACCGGCGAACCGAACGCCGCCAGATCGTCAATCAGAGCGCGCCCCTCTTCGAACGAGAGTTCTTTTTCACCACAACGTCCATCGGCGTGCGCGTAGCAGTGGATACAGCGCAGATTACAAGCCTTGGTACAGTTCCATACCACCACCGGCTTTTTGTCTTTTGAAAACTGCAACAAATGACCGGGTAACCGGGATGAATGCCGGTTATAACGAAGTACGTCGGACGGCTCCACGGTGCCGCAATAAAGTTTTGAAATCCCGATCATACTTGTCCCGCCCTTGAGCGCCCGATTATTTTTTGCATGCTATCACTTCAACTCGACGCAAGCGAAGCCCGAAGCAGGCCGCCCGCCGCCCGCGAACAATATTTAATGACTAAAATTATCATATTTTATGTGTATTGCTTTCAAGGCAAATAAAATCTATTCTCTGCGCCTGAACTTGACCAGAAAAGGAATTCCCTATGACCGCACAACCAGAATTAACACAGGTAGAACGCGACAAGCTGGAAATCAATCCGGACTTCGATTTCCGCGAGATCGCCACCCGCCCTTTTGAGCAGATCACCCCGAACGAACTGTCCATGTTTAAATGGAGCGGCGTCTACCACCAGCTCCAGCCCAGCTTTTTTATGATTCGCGTCGTTACGCCCGGCGGACTGATGACGACGAAGCAGTTTAACCGTGCGGTTGATCTGGCCGAAGTTTACGCGCAGGGCGAACTTTGCATCACCACCCGTCAGACACTTCAGTACCACTGGATTCGCAAAGAGGACATTTACAAAATTATCGAAGGCATGGCCGAAGTCGGCATCACCACCAAGAATGGTTGCGGCGACGTACCGCGCAATATTATCGGCTCGTCACTGGCGGGCGTGGCGCAGGAACAGATTGGCGACGCGCACAAGATTATTCAAATGCTGGCAACCGATCATGAAATCCGGGATTTGCAACGCAACCTGCCGCGCAAACACAAGATCAGCGTAGCGTTCGCCAACGAAGCGGGCGCACAGACGCTGATGAATTGCCAAGGCTGGGTGCCGGTAAAACGCGGCGACACGGTCGGCTGGAAATTCCACGCCGGCGGCGGACTCGGCGCACGCCCGTATCTGGCGAAGGTCATTTTCGACTGGGTGCCGGAAGAACTGGTCCTGCCGGTAGCACAGGCAACCGTCGAAGCGTTCCGCCGCCACGGCGACCGCCGCCAACGCGCCTTTGCCCGCCTAAAAATCGTGGTCGATAAAATGGGCGCGAAAGGTTTCGGCGACGTCGTGATGGATATTCTAAAAGAGCGCGGTGTTGCCGGTCTTGAACAGATTGAATATGCCAAAAATACGGTTCCGAACATTGGGAAAATGCTGCTGAACGGACAGGAAGTGATTCCGCAGAAACAGACCGGCCTCAGCGTGGTGCGCATCATGATTCCCCGCTCGGAACTAAAAACCGCGCAATCCCGAACGATCTCGCGTCTGGCCAACGAACTGGGCGGCGGAAAAATCATGTTCACGAACCGGCAAAATATCGAACTGCACGACGTGCCGAACGCCAATGTTCCGGCGTTGCTGGAAGCGCTGCACGCCGCCGGATTCCGTACCAGCGGTCACGAACACCTGCCGGATATCGTCGCCTGCGTCGGCACCACCATGTGCAA
>CAZTEK010000341.1:0-2050 GCA_964612095.1 uncultured Verrucomicrobiota bacterium | reverse complement strand
ATCGGCAAAAGTAGGCCGATTATGCCGAGTAGTAAAAACAGCAGGCCAGCCGCCATCCAGAGTCCGCGATGAAAAACGGTTTTCATTCGTTTATGGACATCTGCCCGGAAAGTTTAGGCCAAGCATTGGATCAAATCCGAACATAAGGTTCATGTTTTGAAGGGCATTGCCTGCCTGACCCTTCATTAGATTGTCGATATGCGAGATCACCCGCAACCGATTGTTCCGCTCATCCACATCAACGATCAGGTTGCAGAAGTTGGTTCCGCTGACCTGTGCGGTGCCGATAGCGGCTTTGTTGTCGAAAATCCGCACGAAGGGTTTATCGGCATAAAAAGCCTTATAAGCTTCCATCAACTGTTTAGCGTTCATGGTCTCGGTGAGATTGGCGTAGAGGCAGGAAAGAATACCCCGGCAGAGCGGCAGAACCTGAGCCGTCATGGTGATTTGTATGGTTTCGCCCGCCAGTGCGCTCAGCTCCTGCTCAATTTCAACCATGTGCTGGTGGCCAGCCAATTTATAGGAATTGATCTGTTCGTACCGTGCGGGGTAGTGGAAGGTGGCCGCCGGTTTTTTTCCTGCGCCGGAAACGCCAGTTTTGCAGTCGCAGATAACGCTTTTCGGATCAATCAGCTTTTGCGCTGCCGCCGGGGCGAGGCCGAGGATGCAACTTACCGCAAAGCAGCCCGGATTTCCGGCCAGTTTTTGTTTTTGGCCGAATGGATGAAGCTCCGAAAGGCCGTACACCGTCTGTGGCAACAGGTCGGGCGCGGCATGGACGGGGTTTTTGCCGATAAAATTGGCGTAGGCGCTGTATTTTTCCGGCGTCGTGAACCGGAAGTCGCCGCTGTAATCCACCACATGCGCGCCCTTGGCCAGTTCGGTTGCCGCGGTTTGCATACCAACACCGTCGGGCGTAGAGAAAAATACCGCGTCGTACGTTTCCTGCGCTTTCGGGTCGTCCGGAGTCCGGATCAATTCGTCGCAAAAACCCTTTAAATGAGGATAAAGATCGCTCATTTTCATACCGGTTTCGGTGGCCGCCACCAAGCAGCCGATCTTAAATTCGGGATGCTGCAGGAGTAGTTCTGTGATCCCTACGCCGCCGTAACCGCCCGCTCCAACAATTTTGACGCTTTTCATTTTAAATCTCCGCTCGCCTTGGTTGAGAATCGCGCTAATATAAACCCTCAGGTTTTAGTGCCAAGAACTAAAGAGAAGGGATCCCGCTGAAATTAGGCATCATATCCGATACACATGGCCAGGTGGATTTGGCGTTAGCTGCCGCCCGGGAATTCATCTTCCGGGCGGTGGATGCCGTTATTCATTGCGGCGATGTCGGTTCTGACATGGTTCTCACGGAGATGGCTGAGCTTTTACAGGCCTTAGACATCCCGATTTATGCCGTGCTGGGAAATTGTGACCTTCAGCAGAAATTAGGCGGTTTTGCGGAAAATTCAGGAATCAACCTCATGGGACGGGTAGCGCATCTCACGTTGGCCAGCCGAAAGATTGCTGTTTTGCATAGTGACGACGAGGCGCACTTCGAAGCTCTCGTGCAATCAAACACCTATGATTATGTTTTTTTTGGCCATTCGCACACCCGTCGGGATGAGCAAATCGAAAAAACCCGCATCATCAACCCCGGTGCCGCCGGACGGGGTATGCATCCATCCTGCGCCGTCGTGAATCTCATCGACGACGACGTCACCTTCTTCACGATTCACCGCAGCGAATGATTTCCTGAGCAATTATTTTGGGTAATCATTTTGCCGTTTCCCATTCGCGATCATTCGCGTACATTCGCGGTGAAGGAGAAAGCGAAAATGAAAAATCCGCCGAAAGCCTATGAGGATATTCCGTTTTTAAACAGCGAACATTGCCGTCCGGTGCGGCTCCAGCTTGAATACCTCCATCCCGAAGTGATGATGCGAGAGGAAAAAATTGTCTCCACTATCGTACTTTTCGGCAGTGCGCGCATCCCGGCACCTGAAAACGCCGCCGCCTGCGAAAACCGCAAACTGGCTGAACTGACACCGTTTTATGAAGA
>CAZTEK010000340.1:0-2052 GCA_964612095.1 uncultured Verrucomicrobiota bacterium | reverse complement strand
TTCAGCGCCAAGGCCGCATGCTGCGCCTCGGCTGCTGTCAGGATTTCTTTTTGTTCTGTTTCCATAGATTCACTTTCACATTGATCAGGGTTTAAGCGGCGGCAGGATCAAAGCATCCTTCAATCCGCTGCCGGCGCTGCCGCGACTCTCGACCTGGCTCGACCACTCCGGACGGATCATGGCCTCATCCAAGCCTTTGCCGATGTAGCCCTGTTCGGGCGGCACGGCGAAACGGTTGTTGCGGAGCAGCACGCCTTCCGGCTCGCTGACTTCGATCCGGCTGATGGGATCGCTCAGTTCACAGCCCTCGACCACCACGTCGCGGTTGCCGGTGTTCGAGATCACGATTTTCCCGGCGTTGTCGATGAAACGGTGGCGGCGGTGCACCGTGCAGCGCGTGACCGGGACGGGCCCCCGGTTGGTGAAGCCCCCGGAGGTCCGCACAATCGTATTGCCCCGGTGGTGTTCGTTGTCGAAATACTGGAAATACCAGTTGGGCGAATAGGGGCGCACCGGGCGCAAGCCGGTGACCGGGTCAGGCTCGCCGGGCCAGCCGCTCAGATGTTCCGGGTTACCGTGTGATCCCGTACTAAGACCATCCAGACGCTCGCCCCCGTAATTGAGCATTTCCGCGCAGTTGTAGAGTTTGTTTCCGGCCGTGATGACATCAATCCCCACATCGTAGCCCGGCACCACCCATTCGCAGTCTTCAAACACATTGTCTACCAGCAGCCAGCGCAAAATGCCCGGCAGCACCATCACAAAGGAGCCGGCATCCGGAACCACTTCGAAGGGCCGGTCGAGCACCAGTTCTTTCCCTTCAAAGGAAACAACGTTCCTCCATTGCCCCGCACCGCGCCCGTTCTGCACGACAAGGATCGGGTTTTTCCAGATATTGAGCTGGATCGGATCGGTGGTGTCCAGCCGTTTCGGCCAGGGCGGATCGCGGGGATCCTCCGGAAGCGTCACCCGGATTCCGCTGAACTCACACCCGGGGCCGGAGTGAGTCGCCGGGCTGAGATCAGCCGTGAAATGAATACCGCCCTGGGGGCCGAAAAACGAATCCATCCGGTTGCGGGCGATGAAAATGTGCCTCCCGCCCCCGATGATGTTAAAGAAGGTCAGCGGCGAGGTCCCAAAAAACCTGTTCTCCTCGAGGATGACTTCGCGCCCCCCTTCAAAGCGCAAGGGGGATTTGTTGGCCGCGATCCGGTTGTTCGCGATCACGCCGTAATTGCCCAGAAAGATTCCTGTTTTGGCCGCCATGAGGTCGCTGTTCGTGATGCGGTAGTTGTTCGCCGTCCGGATCAGCCATTGATCGGGCTCCATCTTAAACGTATCCGGTCCCCGCATAAGCCAGGCGCGGTCCACCCGCATCAGCACGCCATCCATGCGGAAGCGGCCGGTGGCGACCACCGCGTTCTCATGCTTGAACGGCACGTAGAGGGCCATGTTCTCGATCCCGAGATCCGTGCCTGCAATGCAGTCATTCTGCCGCTTTCCAAGCCGGTCAACGTCCTTATCGGGATCCGTGTAGACACAAAGCCCGAACTTGGATTCAAGCCCCTTCTCCGCCCACCAGAGCAGGGTAAACCGGTCGCCATCGCCGCGCAGGACGGTTTTCGGCGGAATTTCGAGTTTTTCGGTGATGAGGTATTTTCCGGTCGGGAAATAGACAATACCGCCGCCGTTCGCTTTGGCCTTGGCCAACGCCGCGCGAACCCCCTCCATGCGGTCTTCAAATTTCTGGTAGCGATGGTGGCTCTTCTTCATCTGATCCTTTGCACCCTCTCCGTAGGAGTCCAGCACGCTGAAGACCTCCTGCGGCCACTGCACCGGCGGGTCGATCTGCACGGTGGCGATCTCGCGCCACGCCGCATCGCCCCCCAGCCCGTTGTGCATCGCGGCTTGATACATTCCATGCTTCAGATTGGACGGAATTTCAAAGGTTGCCGCAAACGCATCCGCTTTTGTGGCGATCAGTTCGATCTGTTTTCCAGACTCCGGCGTCAGCCGCAGCATCGTTTTGCCGCCAAAATTCAACGACTTGCC
>CAZTEK010000339.1:0-2060 GCA_964612095.1 uncultured Verrucomicrobiota bacterium | reverse complement strand
GATCCGACCGGCGGCTTTAAATGTTTTCGTCGCTGCGTGCTGGAAACCATTCCGCTCGATAAAATTGAATCTAGCGGATATTCCTTTCAGGTTGAAATGACACATACCGCGTGGCGCGTCGGTTGCCGAATCGTGGAAGTGCCGATTGTTTTTGAAGAACGTCGCTCGGGTGCCTCAAAAATGTCGAAAAACATCATTTTCGAAGCACTCATCATGGTTTGGAAGCTCTACTTCCGTGCACGCTTCACCCAGACGCCGGTCTGTCGTGTTGAGCTAGGAAGCGCTCGCTTCAAATGCTGTCAGCCGCATTAGCCAGCATGGCCCATTGTTTGATGGATATCTGTTCAGGGCGTGCCGCCGGATCAATTCCGCACTTTTCCAACCCTTGGAAAAATTCGGGATGATTTTTTCGAAGATTGGATCCGATTTGTTTGCGGCGTTGCGTGAAACTCAGCTTGATCAACTTTTTGAAACGTTCGTAATTCGTAACTTCAGCTAATGGAGTGGCGCGCTTTTCAAAGCGGACAACCGCCGACCAAACCTTGGGCGCGGGCATGAAGCAGGTTGGGCTAACATTTTTGATGCACTTCACTTCGTAATTCAGTTGCGACCAGATAGCCAGCGGCCCGTATTCTTTTCCGCCCGGTTGTGCGGTTAGGCGGTCGGAAACTTCTTTCTGTACCATGAAGACCATCCGTTCTGGCAAAGGAGAGGCCTCCAGTGCATTGACGATGAAGCGGCTTCCCACAGAATAGGGCAGATTGGCGATGATTTTATTAATACCGCCCGCGAACAGCTCGCTCAAATTAATATCGAGTACATCGGCATCTAAAAGTTCCAGACCTTGGAAATGTTCGCGCAAATGCGAGGACATGGTTCGGTCTTTTTCAATCGCGGTGAGCTTTGCTCCGGTGGCTAGTAAAGCCTGTGTCAGCGCACCAAGACCGGGCCCGATTTCGAGCAACTGATCGGATGGAACAATCCGGGCGGCTTCAATGATGATGCCGAGGATATTGGAATCGATTAGATAGTTTTGTCCGAGGCCCTTATTCGGGCGGTGGCCGAGCGAATCAAGCAGCGCTTTGATTATCGAGGGGCTGGTCAGCCTGGGAAGAGGATTGCTGGATAACGGGATGACTGGATGGGTTAAGTTTTCTTTTTCCATAAATCCATCAATCCACTTTTTCACTAATCCACGGGCTCGCCCGTCCGGCGAGCGCTATGGCGGTTTCGATGGCGGCGATCATACTATCCGGCTTGGCGGCATCTTTGCCGGCAATGTTGAAAGCGGTGCCGTGGTCCGGCGAGGTGCGGATGATCGGCAGTCCGAGCGTTAGATTTACGCCACAATCAAAAGCATGCATTTTGAGTGGGCCGAGACCTTGGTCGTGATACATCGCGACGACGGCCTCGTATTGTTTGTCCAGGGCTTGGAAAAAAATTACATCGGCCGGAATTGGACCGATAGCGTTAAAGCCGTTCGTGCGAGCTGCCGCGATGGCTGGGGCGATGACGGTCGATTCTTCACTGCCGAGTGCGCCGCCATCACCGGCATGCGGATTGAGTCCGCAGACACCGATACGGCCGGCTTCGAGTCCGAACCATTTCAAGGCTTCGCCCGTTAGTTCGATGGCTTCGAGGATATTCTCTTTAGTGAGCGCGTCGGCGACAGCGCGCAGCGGCAGGTGGCGTGTGGCGAGCATGACGCGCAAACCCTTACCCATCAGCATCATGCCATAGCGTTTGGTGCCGGTGAGTTCCGCAATCATTTCGGTGTGGCCGGGATGGTGGATGCCAGCGAGTTTGAGCCCTTCTTTGCAAATGGGGGCAGTAACCATGGCATCGAGTTCGCCATCGAGGCATCCGCGCACGGCCCGTTCGATCGCAGCGGCGGCGGTTTTTGAGGCGGCGGCGGTAATTTCTCCTGGTGTCAAATTTCCGTTAAATGGGATTTCCCAACTTTCAGAAACATCAAAAACCTGTTTGGGGCCGATGAGAAAGAAATCCACCCTGTTGTTCCAATGGTTGGAAGAAATAGCTTTTAGGGCGACTTCCGGGCC
>CAZTEK010000338.1:0-2063 GCA_964612095.1 uncultured Verrucomicrobiota bacterium | reverse complement strand
AGCCGGTCGAGTGTGTTATTGCTGACTCTTGTATTGGCGGCGTTGCCGAAGCGGCCGCCTGTGCGGAAAAATTTGACCGTGAAAACGTCGGCGTCTCGCTGACGTTGACGCCGTGCTGGTGCTACGGCTCGGAAACGATGGATATGGATCCGCTGCGTCCGAAAGCGGTCTGGGGATTCAACGGTACCGAGCGCCCGGGCGCAGTCTATCTCGCCGCTGTGCTGGCCGGCCACACCCAGAAGGGTCTTCCGGCTTTTGGTATCTACGGTCGCGACGTGCAGGATGCAGGCGACACCACGATTCCCGCGGACGTGGAAGAAAAAATTCTGCGCTTTGCTAAGGCCGGTCTGGCCGTGGCGATGATGAAAGGTAAATCCTATCTTTCCATGGGCGGCTGCTCGATGGGTATTGCCGGCTCCATCGTCGATCAGAACTTTTTCGAAGAATACCTCGGCATGCGCGTCGAGGCGATTGATCTGACCGAGTTTACCCGCCGTATGCGCGACGGGATTTATGATAAGGTCGAATATGAAAAAGCGATCGCTTGGGTGAAGGAAAATTGTGCAGAAGGGCACGATCCGAACAGTGCTAAGACGAAGCGTTCGCGCAAACAGCTCAACAAGGAATGGGAAGATTCCGTCAAGATGGCAATGATCACCCGTGATCTGATGTACGGCAATAATGCACTCGATAAGATGGGCTACAAGGAAGAGGCGCGCGGACATAACGCGATTCTTTCCGGTTTCCAAGGACAGCGGCACTGGACGGATTGCTCCGCCAATGGCGATTTCCTCGAAGCGATTTCTAATAGTTCCTTCGACTGGAATGGCATTCGCATGCCTCGTCTGGTGGCGACTGAAAACGACAGCCTCAATGGCGTGCCGATGCTCTTCAGCTACCTGTTGACCAATACCGCGCAGGTTTTTGCTGATGTGCGCACCTATTGGAGTCCAGACGCTATTGAGCGTGTCACCGGATATAAGGTTGAAGGTGCCGCTGCGGGTGGACTGATTCATCTGATCAACTCCGGCTCCGCCGCGCTCGACGGTAGCGGACAGCAGAGCAAGGACGGACAGCCAGCCATGAAGCCGTTCTGGGAAATCAGTAAGAAAGAAGCGAAAGCCTGTCTGGATGCTACGACCTGGCATCCGTCGGTAACGGAATACTTCCCCGGCGGCGGCTGGTCTTCCAAGTTCGTCACCAAAGATGGCATGCCGATCACGATGAGCCGTATTAATTTGGTGAAGGGTCTTGGTCCGGTTCTGCAGATTGCCGAAGGTTGGACGGTTGAGTTGCCCGAGAAGGTTCACGCCAAACTGGATAACCGCACTAATAGCACTTGGCCGACCACGTGGTTCGCGCCGCGTATCACCGGCAAGGGAGCCTTCACGGATGTTTATGAAGTGATGGCCAAATGGGGCGCCAACCACGGCGCGTTCAGTTATGGACACATCGGCGCGGATCTCATCACGCTGGCGGCCATGCTGCGGATTCCGGTTTTCATGCACAACGTCGAAGACGGCGACGTCTATCGTCCGAGTGCCTGGAGTTCGTTCGGAACTGAAGGACTCGAAGGAGCGGACTTCCGCGCCTGTCAGACCTATGGTCCGGTTTACAACTGATCTTTTTAAATAGAGATGCGACCGGCTTCATGGTTTCCATGAGGCCGGTTTTTTTGTGCAGTGATTCAATGTATCATGCGGAATCAATCTGAGCCGTATTGATCGAAATCAGGAAAAGACCTTCTACCACCCGCTTCGCTAGAGGAGGTCAGAGGGGCCCCTAAGATTTGGAATAAACGGCGCCCCGGAGTTTCGGGGCAGCCCTGTTGGAACAGGGCTTGATTTGGAACAGAGAGTTCAAATGGAGGCTCGTTTTCATTTGAGCTCTCTGTTTCCAATCTATTCCGGTTATGGCGTGAGGTTCTCTGACTTACTCGGAGGTCCCTCTAGCAAAGCGGGTGGTAAAAAACACTCATTAAGTTAATTTTGTATCACTTACTTTTGAAATGAATTTAAGCAAGACAAAGCCCTCAGATCGCAATATCATCGCGGAAAAACAAG
>CAZTEK010000337.1:0-2066 GCA_964612095.1 uncultured Verrucomicrobiota bacterium | reverse complement strand
ACCGCTTTGATCCGCTTGCCGAGGATTTCAATCCAGTGTTCCGCATAACCGGCAATCATGCAGTTCCCGGTGTCGAAGTAGACGCCGATGTTTTTGCTATTGAACTGATCGACATACATTTTCATCTCGATCGGGGAGAGGAGGAATTTATTCCAGACGTTTTCAATCGCCAACGTCACCCCGGCTTTTTCAGCCAACGGCAAAACTTTTTTCAACGATTTCACCGAGAGGTCCCAAACCTTTTGATACGAAACGACAGGGCGGGACGGATCCCACGCCACATCGACCGCGCCGGGAACCACCAGAATGGTTTTCACCCCGAGCCAGCTAGCAATCTGAATATACTTCTTTGTAAATTCAACCGCTCTGGCGCGCTCTGCCTCGTCCGGTGATCCCAACGAACAACCCCAGTAAAATCCGGAGGCCAACGTCTTCAGCCCGATTTTCGCCTTGGCTGCCGCCGCTTTGATTTTTTTACATTCGGCTTCGGTGATGTCCGCCGACAGGCAATCGCCAACCGTCAGCTCCACGCCGTCGAGTCCCCATTTGGCCGCATCTTCAATCGCGGCGTAAGGCCCTTTGTTTCCGTCAAATCCGCCGAGTACCCAATAGTTGATTGCTTTGTACATGGTCTTTTCCTTTTTTAAATTTTGACGGAACAACCTTTGTTGATCGACACGACTTCGGCTTCCACCAGCCGAATGGCCTCCGCCACTTGATTCAGCGACATGTCGGGTTTTACATTATTGATGATGCAATTGAGCAGGTAGTCTATTTCAACGTGCCAGCCGGTCGGCAACCCCGGCGCAGCCGGTTGTGGTTTTTCAACCGTGCCGTTTTCGTGGATGATGGAGTAGCCATCACCAGCCAGACGCAGAGTCATGTTTTCGCAGATGATCTGAAAGCTCATTTCAAACGGGGTGCCTTTGGCTGGCGCCCAGCCGCCTTCAATCGTTACCAGCGAGCCGTCGCCGTAATCAAAACGGGCCATCACATGGTCGATGCCGTTCGCATCAGAGCGTACCCCCTTGGCACCGAACGCGGTAACCGCTTTCGGCATACCCATCAACTGCCGAACAAAATCGACGTCGTGCAGATGCAGATCGAGAATCGCACCGCCGCTCAGTTCAGAATTCATGAACCAGTTCTGCCAGCCGTTGCCATTGATATCCGGCGAAACCCGTTTGAAGGTGGCGCTCAGAATTTTTCCCGCCTTACCGGATTTTACGATTTTCAGCGCATGAGCATATTCCGGCCAGAAGCGGATGCACATGCCGGTTATAAATTTGACGTCGGCCTTTTCAGCAGCGGCCGCAATTTCCTGCGCATCGGCGCTATTTCGAGCCAGCGGTTTTTCGCACAACACGTTTTTCCCGGCGGCGATAGCGGCCAGCGCATATTGCTTATGGAGATAAACCGGCACGCAGATATCGACCAGCTCAACGTCCGGATCGTTGATCAGATCCATGCCGTCGGCATACACATGGACTCCAGACAGATCGACCGGTTTCGAATTGTCGCCCCCGCCGAGATTGGCGAACACGGTGCTGATGTCTCCGGCACGCTTGGCCGGATTCACATCCGCGATGGCCGTGACAACAGCTTTTTTGTTGTTGCGATAGATATCAAAATGGGTTGTTCCCATAAATCCGAATCCGATAATGCCAACCTTTACCTGCTTACTCATAGTCCGCCTCCGATTGTTGATTTCATTCGAACAAAGTGTAGACGGTTGGACGAAAAATGGAATGGAGCGGCCTGCAAAGTTCTGGACTATTCTGCACAAAGTCGTCATTTTTATGCAGATGAAAAACGCGCTTGAAATCATTCTACATGACGATATCCAGCGGATATTCGACAATTTTGCCGCCAGCTTCGGAATCTCCATTGTATTTTATTCGGTCGATGGACGGATTTTGAAGCGCGGACTGAACAGTTCGGAATCCCCTTTCTGCGCACTCATTCAGGATCAGCTCTTCAGCCGGGAAAAGTGCCTCTTCATGGATGAACAGATGTGCCGACAGTGCACTCGCAGCCGCAAGCTGGTCAGCTACCGCTGCCACGCC
>CAZTEK010000336.1:0-2076 GCA_964612095.1 uncultured Verrucomicrobiota bacterium | reverse complement strand
CATCATACGTCACGTTCGTGGCACTTACCCGATGTGTTGCGGCGGCTTTTGCCACAGCGGCTTGCAGTTCATCCAACCCTTCTTTGCGGGCCGCCACCATTGGAATAACCGGACAATCCAAATGCCGTTCGAGATGTGCAACTTGCACTTCAATATGCCGCCGTTGCGCCAGATCCATCATATTGAGTACAACAATCAGTGGTACGCGCATTTCGAGTAGCTGAGCGGTGAGATAAAGTCCGCGCTCCACATTGCGCGCATCAATAATGTTCACCACCGCATCTGGTTTTTCTTTAAGGATATAGTTACGAGAGGCATTCTCATCAGGCGATCCGGCAGAAAAAGAGTAAATCCCTGGCAGATCGACCACGCAGACTTTCGCCCCGTCATATTGATACTCGCCTTCCAGATGCTCAACCGTGACGCCCGGCCAGTTGCCAACCCGCCCGCGCGAGCTGGTCAGCGCATTAAACAGCGTGGTCTTTCCGCAGTTAGGATTCCCCGCCAGAGCTATAGTGAATTGTTTCATTGGGCCTTAATCTGAGGCTCAAATGATACGGATGAAACCTGTGCTTGCGAGAACAAAATCTAAACAACTATAAGAAATCCTAACAGCGGTGCCACAGGGCAAAACCTGCATGTAATCCCGATTGCCAAAACAAAAATAATAAGGTTTTGCCTCCTTGAGTTCTTTGCGTCTTGGCTTCTTTGCGGCCATTGTATAGAAACGCTTCCGATGTTTGATTCTTCTCGGGAGGCGATTATATGAGCAGTACATTCGGAACACTTTTTAAAGTGACGACCTTCGGCGAATCGCACGGCAAGGCGGTCGGCGCAGTGGTAGATGGTTGTCCTGCCAAATTACAGTTAACCGAGGCGGACATTCAGCCGCAGCTCAATCGCCGCCGGCCCGGTCAAAGCGCCATTACCACCCCGCGCGATGAGGCCGATGTGGTGACCATTCTTTCCGGCACAGAGAATGGCATTACGCTCGGCACGCCGATTGCGCTTTCGGTAAACAACCGGGATCAGCGTCCTACCGATTACGGCGACATGGCGTCCGTACCTCGCCCATCTCACGCCGATTACACGTATTTGATGAAGTACGGCGTGAGAGCCTCCAGCGGCGGCGGACGGGCCAGTGCACGCGAAACGATCGGACGCGTAGCCGCTGGCGCCATTGCCGAAAAGTGGCTCAAAAGCCGCTTCGGCCAAGTCTCTATTGTCGCCTATGTGAGTTCGGTCGAAAAAATTACCGCCCCGGACCTCACCGCCAGTCCACTGACGCGCGATCTGGTGGATGCCAATCTGGTGCGTTGCCCCGATACGGCAACGGCGCAGAAAATGATTACCGCCATCGAACAGGCTCGCGATGAAAAGGATTCGCTAGGCGGAACGGTGACCTGTGTTTGCCGCGGACTCCCGGCCGGACTGGGGGAGCCGGTGTTTGATAAACTGGAAGCCATGTTGGCGCAGGCGATGCTTTCGATTCCGGCAGTAAAGGGTTTTGAAATCGGCTCGGGTTTTGCAGGTACACTCATGCGCGGGTCTCAGCACAATGATATTTTTGTTCAAAAAGGGGCTCGGCTTGGAACAAAAACGAATTACAGCGGTGGGGTGCAGGGTGGCATCACAAACGGAGAGCCGGTGGTGTTCCGAATTGCAATCAAACCGGTCGCGACGATCGGACAACCGCAACAGACCATCGATCTGAGCGGCGAAGCCGTTACGCTCGAAGCCAAAGGCCGCCACGATCCGTGCGTATTACCGCGTGCGATTCCGATTGTGGAAGCCATGACGGCGCTGGTGCTAACCGATGCAGCGTTGCGGCAGGAATATCGCATTTGATGCCACGATGGCTCTTCTTTCTTTTTTCTCCTCTCATTATAAAATTTCGGGCGCATGAAAAAAAACAACATAGATCTTCGCGACATTTATAGCGAAAAGCCGCTGAAGCTCGAAGAGTCGACTTCAAGCTGGGGCGTGAAGGAGTCTATTGACCACGAAATACGACGACGGTTAATTATTAATGTATTCGCCGTTCTACTAACCATCGCGTTAGCCGTGTTTCTGCTG
>CAZTEK010000335.1:0-2076 GCA_964612095.1 uncultured Verrucomicrobiota bacterium | reverse complement strand
GCCATCATTCCCGCGACCAGCGCCACGCCAGCCGCCACCGACAACCGATTTCCGACGTGTCCGCCATAGCTTTCCAAGCGACGGCGGATCGCCGGCAACCATCCTCGATTTCTGCTTCCTGTTTGCTGTCTCATGATTTTCGACTCCTGTTTGGGTTTTGTTTTGGTCTCTTTAGCCTGTAACGGCAGTTTTCACCACGAAGAACACGAAGAACACGAAGGAATTTTTTGAAGGGACTATTTTCAAGGGCCTCGCCAGGAACGGTTTCACCCGATGGCGTCAGGTCCTCATTACCTTTCACTCCTCATTTCTTTCTTCGTGCACTTCGTGTTCTTCGTGGTGATTTCAACTCCCGCATCCAGCCTTCAGCTTTGAACCTTCAGCTTTTCTCCTTCAGCCTTCAGCCTTGAACCTTCAGCATTTCAGCTTTCAGTTTTCAGTTTTCAGCTTTTCAGCTTTTCTCTTCAGCTTCCCAACTCCCGTTTAGTATAGTTGCGATTGCGTGTGCGGGGGTGATGCCGGCCTCATGGTCTGCATTCCCAGACGCTGCGAGCGGAAGTCCCGCAGCGCCGCCACCTCGCGCAACCCTCATGTAAGGTTGGATTGCCTGGCGTGGCATTCGCCTTGCAGTCCGCCCAGTGTGTCCATCCGGCCGGTTGCCCGGCCTTTGTCGAATGTGAAAATCGATGGCCTTCGTGTTCCAATCCCATCAACATGCGCATAGTATGGCACATTCCCGCCGGGATGTCGTTTGATAGGAGTGCAGACTTATTGCAAAATAGTGCAACGGCCATTTGAATTGCTGACGCCGGCCGCGATCTCTGGTAAACTGTCCGTCATGAAGCCCATCATGCACGGACACAGTTGGGTCGCGTTGGGGGGAGGGGATGCCCCCCCCCCCGCGCGGATATCGCCATGCACGAGACCAGGCTGTTCAGCGGGCTTCATCATTTCCGTCATCCCCAGTGGGTGGTAGACTATGCGCTCAATACGGCAGGTCACGTCCGCGTGGCATCGCGCTCACGCCCCTGGCGACCGCGTTTGCCCCGGACGCTGCACCTCTATCCTCCCAACACGGTCTTTTGGGAGGATTACCCCAAAGGCCGCCAGACGCTGTGCGACTACTCCTATGTATTCTTCCGGGGCGGCGAGGCAGCCGGGCTCGGCCGGTTGATCGCTCCGCACGCCGGCTATGCCCGGTTTTTGGATCCGGATGGCCTCGCCGGGTCGCTGCTCGAAGAGATCGTGCGCATCGGGCAGCAAAGCGGGGATGAGGGATTCTGGCAGGCGCAGGCGGCGTTTTGCCGATTGATTGACCTCTTGCGCAAGAGCGCGCCGACCGAAGAGGCCGAGACCCGGCTGATCGGTCATCCCGTCCCGGCCGCTTCACCGTCCGACCTGGTTCGGAAGACGGATGCGTACCTGTCACAACACCTGGCCGGTCCGGTCGTGCGCGCGGACCTGGCCAAGCACATGAACGTCTCGATCTCGACCCTCTCCCACCGCTACCACGCGGAGACCGGCGAGACGCCCATGACCCGCCTGATGCGGCTGCGGATGGACCGGGCCAAGATGCTGCTCCTGAGCGGACAGAAACTCGCCGTCATTGCGGAAGCCACGGGCTTCTACGACGCCGCCCATCTGGCCACGACCTTCAAACGCGTCTTAGGCGTATCGCCGCGCGCCTATCGCCAGTGCCTCCAGAAAGAGCTCTCACAGGACCGATCTCGGGGACAGTAAATCTGTTATAACTCCTGAGGCTCTTGCAAAACCCCTCTGGGGTATTTGCAAGAGAGAAGTCAGAATACAGGAGTCAGGAGTCAGAATAATAGTACACGTTACTCGTGAGAGGGTTCCAGTTCTGAATACTGAATTCTGGCTTCTGAATACTGCGCTTGCAGAACCGACGCAGGAGGTTTTGCAAGCGCCTCATTGGTTAAAATCGTTATAAAGCCAAGGGGATTTGGCAATCTGATGACTCTTGAGGCTCTTGCAAAACCACTCTGGGGTGTTTTGCAAGAAAGAAGTCAGAATACAGCCTGCCGCGCGGCTTCGCCGCGAAGAAACGAGGGGGTA
>CAZTEK010000334.1:0-2077 GCA_964612095.1 uncultured Verrucomicrobiota bacterium | reverse complement strand
CAGATTTTTCTGAGCGGCTATGCTCGTCACCAACTTAACAGGAGGTGGCGATGTTTCATATGAATCAGAATCTGAAGGTGGTGCTGGCGGTCGAGCCAGTCGATTTACGCAAGAGTTTCAGCGGCTTGTATGTGATGGCCCGCAGCGGACTCAATGAAATCCCCGAGAACGGAGCTCTTTTTGTTTTCTCCAACCGTTCGCGTAATCGCGTCAAAGTGCTCTGCTTTGATGGTACGGGCTGCTGGGTTTCCACCAAGCGGCTGGAGCAAGGCACCTTCAGTTGGCCGAAGGGTTTGGATCAGCCCAAACTTTCAATCAAGCCTGAAGCCCTGGGGCTTCTGCTCGATGGGGTTGATCTGCGCGGACCCAAACTCCGCCCTTGGTATCAGCGTTAATTATTTTATATTTATTTACAGTTCTTTACTTGACTTGTGCAGTCTTTTTATTCAGACTGCGCATCATGGAATTCACCGAGGAAAACTTCCGGAAATTGGCCGCCGAAAACCAGCAGTTGCGTCAGCGCATCGACTGGCTGGTGCGCAAGCTCTTCGGACGTTCCTCGGAGAAGAGCCATCCCAATCAACTCGCCTTCGATCTCGGGGAAAACGGAGTTGCTCTGGATGCGCCTGAGGCTCCGCTGGAAGTCGATGAGGTGATCCAGACCCGTGCGCAGCGCAAGCGCGGTAAGCGCATGGAGCTGCCAGCCGATCTGCCGGTGGTCGAAGAGCGAATCATTCCCGACGAGGTTCTGGCCGAGCCTGAAGCGTATAAACAAATCAGTGAAGAGGTCTTTGAGCAGCTCGACATCACCCCGGCGCAGTGCTTTAAGCGACGGATTATCCGCCCGAAGTTCGTGCGCCTTGATGACCGGTCTTTGCCGCCGGTAATCGCCCCGGCCCCGAAGCGGATTATTGAAAACTCGATCGCCTCGGCCAGCCTGCTGCTCTTTCTGGTCTGCGGAAAATATATCGAACATCTTCCGCTCTACCGTCTGGAGCAGAGCCTGAAACGCCAGTTTGGGGTGCTTATCCATCGCAAACTGATGAGCGGCTGGATGTACCGGCTCGCGCAGATGCTCGCTATGATTTACGAAGCGTTGCGCGACGAAGTGCGTTGCGCCGCGTATCTGCAAATCGATGAAACCCCCGTCAACTATCTGAATCCCGGAACCGGAAAATGCGGTCGCGGCTATTTGTGGGTCTACAAGATCCCGAAACGCAGCGTCCTGTTTGAATGGCACACCGGGCGAGGGGCGGACTGTCTGAAAAAAATGCTCACCGGCTTTGAGGGCTTCGTGCAGAGCGACGGCTATGGTGCCTACGACTCGTTCCGGCACAAGCACGGCAAAGGAACGATCACTGCCGTTGCCTGCATGGCGCACGCCCGGCGCAATTTTTATGAGGCCCGCAACGAAAGCAAAACCGCGCAACAGATCGTCGATCAAATCGCGAAACTCTATCAGGTCGAAACGAAACTCCGGGAAAACCCCGGGCTGGATCGAAGGGCGCTGCGTCAAAAAGAGAGCGTACCGGTTCTCGAGAAAATCCGCGGCATGCTGATAGCGGCAAAAGGCAGCCATCTGCCGAAAAGCCTGACGGGTCAGGCCATCGACTACGCGCTGGCCCGCTGGGAACAGCTGACGATCTACACCGAACACGCCGAACTTGAAATCGACAACAATCCGGTAGAAAACGCCATCCGTCCGACCGCAGTCGGCAAAAAGAACTGGCTGTTCTTCGGTAGTGCTGAAGCGGGACAGACCAGCGCGATCTTCTACAGCCTCATCGGCAGTTGTAAAGCACTCGGGATCATCCCGGAGGAATATCTCAACGAGGTCTTCACTGCGTTGCCGGAGATGACCAACCAAACCGCCAAAGAGTGGACCCCTGCCGCGTGGAAAGCGCGGCGGCAGACACAACGCACCTGATGGCTTGCGGAGAAACATCGTCACCTCCTGTTAAGTTGGTGACGAGCATAGCCGCTCAAAAAAATATGACCAGTAGGTCGCCTATGGGCCGCTTACGATCCAGTGCCCGTTGCACAGCCATGATCGAACACGCTGCTCCGCTAAGGGCTT
>CAZTEK010000333.1:0-2077 GCA_964612095.1 uncultured Verrucomicrobiota bacterium | reverse complement strand
CGAGTCCCGCCCCGGGCACCAAAACAGAAAAGGACTTTCCGCCTGCGGCGGATCTGCCGGAGGCAGAAAAATCCCTTGATCGAAAGATCGTGCGGGTTTCCTCCTGCGGCGGACAGGCCGAGTCCCGCCCTGGGGAGCCACGTTGTCTCTTAAAGAATCGTCACAATCACATCGTCTTCAAATGTCACTTTCGGCACACGGGCTTCGATGTGCTGAAAAGTGGGTAGAATGCGGTAGTAAACCTGTAAAGACAACGCACAGAGACTGGTGGAATAAATTTTTTCTTCGGCGCTTTCCTGTCCGATGCCCAGCCACCAGCCTTCTGAATGTTGATGCGAAAGTAGCATCGGTGCAAATGCGGCATTCCAGGTGGTCCACCGCGAGCCGCCGCGCTGGAAAACGGCCTGTGTGTTGTAATACCATTCATAGGTCGCGGGTAGGCTTTTGTTGATCGGGTTTTCCCACGCCTTATTCCATTCGGTAACGCCAAAGTCATTTAGATAACGAAGTCCCGCTAACACGAGTGGATCGTTGTGCAAGTTGAGTAGCTGCATGCTAAGCACCATCGCGCCGCTCATAATCGGTCCGCCTTCGCGCGGCATGATCAGTAAGTCGCCTTTTCGGTAATACCAGATCCCTTCGCCTTTATAGAGATAAGCGATGCCAGCGGCCGACTTGGTCATGGCCGTATCGAGGCCATTGAGCTTAATCCCCGCAGCCGCGCCAGCTTTCAAGGCCTGAATCTGCCAGCTTGTTGCGGAGGCATCGGCGATGTTCTGTTCATACCAATTGCCCCACGCACCGTTAGCGAGTTGGCCCCGAATGATTACTTCAAGGCCTCGCTCAACGGGTTGTTTTAGTGCTGGCGCGTAGGTCAGTGCATAAGCTTCAGCTAGTGCATAGGTCGCTTGCGCATGGGAATAGACACCGAGATCCTCGCCACTTTTTTCTGTGCGGGTTTCTGCCAGCGGAACAAACAGCCCCGTTGCCGGATCCTGCTGTGTAAGTAGATATTCAATCGACCGCTGTACTGTTTCGCCAAACTCGGACGATTGCGGTGTTTCACCGTGTGCGAGGAAGGCCAGCAAACAGAGCGCGGTCAGGCGTGTGGTGCGTTGCTCCTTACCCACTTGTGCACCTTGCTTGTGTTTGTGCCAAAGCGGATTGGGTTTTGAAAGTTCACTCCAGCTTCCATTTGGATGTTGCTGCGAAGCAAGCCATCGCAAGGCGCGCAAAACTGCGGCCTCAATTTGATCCCCGTACCCGCCGCCGAATTGACGGAGTCGTTCCGCCCGCGCTCCTGCCGCACGTCCTGCAAAAAGACCCTGCATCACCAGCGGACTTTGAACCTCGCTAACCGCTAGTCCGGTAAGATCAAGGGTGTCGCTGACAAATTCATCCGGTGGCGTTTCCAGCGTCGCGACCGTTACATCAGATGGAGCGAGCGGATTCGAATCCTTCGGTAGCTCATCGAGCTTTTTAAGCTCTTTTTCAAGTTCTGGGATTTCTTCATTTTCGAGCACCTGCACTTGAACTTCGCGACCAGTTTCCAACGTTTTGTAAACCACGGCATGGATCATCACCACGATTGCAATAACGTGCACGACGATTGAAATCATCGGCCCGCCTAGACGATCCATAATTTTTATGATGGGTTTGGGTAACATATTAAAAGCTTAAGGTTCGTTATTCGGCGCTTACTACAGACAGTTTGTTTAATCCGCTCGCGGCGCAAAGATCGAGTACGCCGACGAGCTTGGCGTGCTCTGAGCGTCCGGCGCATGTGATCAGCACGGTTTGGTTTTTACTGAATCCCGCCAGCCGTTCGAGGATCGAAGCCAATTCCGTGCGAGCCAGCGTGCGCCCATTCAGACTGTAGCCGTTTTCTACGCCGCCTTCGGCATAGATATTCACGCGGATCATTTTTGGCGGCGTACGTTGCTCCGTTTGCGACTTGTCTGGAGCTGGACGTGAAATATCGAGATGCGCCAGCACATCTGGCGTTGAAAACGTCACCAGAAAATAAATCAGCAACTGAAACACCACGTCGATCATGGGGGTCATCGGTGCTTCAATC
>CAZTEK010000332.1:0-2085 GCA_964612095.1 uncultured Verrucomicrobiota bacterium | reverse complement strand
TCAAGGATCTCGGCCTGGTCATCATTGATGAAGAACAACGTTTCGGTGTGCGCGCCAAGGAGCATTTGAAACAACTCCGTCAGCAGGTTGATGTGCTGACACTCAGCGCAACACCAATTCCGCGCACATTGTACATGAGCTTAACCGGCTCGCGCGACATGAGCACGATTCAAACGCCGCCACAGGAACGCCAGCCCATTGAAACCATCGTGCTGGAATATCATGACGATATTGTGCGCGAAGCGATTCTCCACGAACTGGCACGCGACGGGCAGGTTTTTTATCTGCACAACCGCGTACAAACTATCGGCAAAATCGCCGCCAAAGTGAAAAAACTGGTGCCGGAAGCGCGCGTGGAATTCGCGCACGGTCAAATGAGCGAAAAAGAACTTTCTGAAGTCATGCACCGTTTCGTGCGCGGCGAATTTAACGTGCTGATTTGCACAACCATCGTTGAAAGCGGCGTCGATATCCCACGCGTCAATACGATCCTCATCGACCATGCTGACCGGTTCGGACTGGCCGATCTCTACCAGTTGCGCGGACGAGTCGGACGCGCCCGGCATAAAGCGTACGCCTTCCTGCTGCTGCCGCCCGGCGGCTCACTTTCCGACGACTCGCGCAAACGGATTGAAGCACTAAAACGCTATACCGGCCACGGTACCGGCTTCCGCATCGCCATGCGCGACCTTGAAATCCGCGGCGCAGGCAATTTGCTCGGTGCGCAGCAGAGTGGCCATATTGCCGCCATCGGCTTTGATCTCTACTGCCAGTTACTCAAACGTAGCGTCGCCAAACTGCAAGGAAAGAAAGTTCCGCCGATCATTGACGCGTCGGTCGATCTCGACTTCCTTGACCGCTCGCCATCGCTCGGCACAGCGGACAACGCGGCGTTTATTCCGTACAGCTATGTGGATGATGAAAATATGCGCGTAAAACTTTATGGACAAATTGCTTCACTAGCGACGGAAAGTGAAGTGCGCGAGCTGAAGAAAGAATTCGCCGACCTCTTCGGCAAGCTACCGTCCGCTGTAAAAAATCTTTTTGAAATCGCCCGTATCCGGATCGCGGCGGCACAAACCGGCGTGCAGTCGGTTCGTGTAAGTGAGGAACGGATCATTCTGATGCGCAACGGCGGAGCCGTCATGCCCGACGGACGCTATCCACGACTCAAAGCACGCACTACCGTCACGAGGCTAAAAGAAGTTATAACGCTAATCAAAAGGCTGAAGGCATGAAAAAAGAATTGAAACACCTGATCGAAGAATACACGGAACTGGAACGCGAGGTACAGGAACTGGTTAGCGCACAATGCCGCGAAGGTTGCGAACTCTGCACCGCCTGCTGCTGCCGCGCCGATCTGTGTGAGGAAGCATTAGAAAGTCCTTTCCTGTGCGCTGTGCACGGCAAAGACGAACTGGATAGCGACCGGTACGGATTTCTAACAGAAATAGGCTGTGCGCTTAAGATCGGCCGTCCGCCAGTCTGCTATGAGTTTTTCTGTGACGAGCTGATGGCTGCCCAGCCGGACGCCCTGCATCGCGAGGTACTACTGGTTCTCGGCCGCCTTCCGGCCTATGCCGGAGAAAACGCGCACGGCGAGGAGCATCTGGTCGAAATCATGCAGGAGGAAGAGCTGGAACACCTAGCGTTCCAGCGTCTGGAAAAACAAATGGAGAACTCCCGCGAAGCGCTCGACTGCATCCGCGCCTTCTATAACGAAGGAACCCTGCCGGAAAATTCCCGCAGGGCTCTCAGCCGGATCACGACTTCAACTGAAAATTAAAACTTTAGATCAGCCTTTTTGAGGCGGACGGCGAGTTCGTTCAATACGCGCTCGTCATCGGCATCACCAGCGGATTCAAAAACGGCCCCGAAGCGGATGAACGGTCCGGTATTGTCCCACGGCACCGTGGAAATGCCGAAGTTTTCGATCAAATAGAGCGAAACTTCTTCTGCGTTGGCGAAGGTCACGTTGCCAGCCGCTTTCGGCGCTTTGACATAAAGATAAAAAGTTCCGCCGGGCATTCTGGCGTTGAAGCCGACGCTGCGGAGCACTTCAACCATGCGGCGCAGACGCAGTTC
>CAZTEK010000331.1:0-2093 GCA_964612095.1 uncultured Verrucomicrobiota bacterium | reverse complement strand
CCGTCGGCGAGGCCGTCCGTACGCCCTTTGTTATAACTCAGAATGGCATGGGAAATAACCGGCGTTGGCGTATAACCACCATCTTTATCGATCATAGCCGTAACGCCATTAGCCGCAAAAACCTGCAAGGCCGTTTTCTCAGCCGGAGTGGACAGCGCGTGGGTGTCTTTACCAATAAAAAGCGGCCCAGTAATTCCTTCTTTAGCTCGGTATTCGCAAATAGCCTGCGCGATAGCCATAATATGATCTTCGGTGAAACTCATATTTAGCGAGCTACCCCGATGTCCGGAAGTGCCAAACGACACCTTTTGTGAAGGAATATTCACATCAGGCTGTGTTTCGTAATAAAGGCTGATCAGTTCAGCGATATCAGTCAGATTTCTCTTTGGTACAATTTTGCCTGCTAGAGGGTGAATGGCCATAATTTGGTTCTCCGGTCAAGTTGCCCTGCTGTTTAGCAAAGCGCTCTGCCAGATACAAGGCAAAGGGCTGAACGCTTTTCCAATGTTTGGAAATTGTCCGGACGCAGCGGCTCGGCTATCGTATGCGGCATGAAAGTACGATCATTCCCCGAGCATTTTCGTGAAACGGCAAAAAAGTTTGCCGAACACTCAGCCATTGCCGACCTGCATCAGCCCCTTTCCTACGCCGCACTCGACGAGCTCTCCGACCGCATCGCCTCCGGATTGATCACACGTGGAGTTCAGCCAGGCGACCATGTCGGACTCTACGGCATAAACAGCGCCATCTTCGTCGCGTTCTACATCGGCATCCAGAAAGCCGCCGCCACCGTCGTGCCGATCAACCTGATGCTTAATCCCGAAGAAGTAGCCTATATCCTGAACGACGCCGAAGTTAAAACGCTGATCTATTTCGACCACTTTGCCCCAGCGGTTTCCGCCATCCGCGACCGGCTTCCAGACATTGGAAATTTTATCTGCGTTGGACAGAATCCATCTGATCCGGCGGATATTCCGTTCGAGGCACTTCTTCAATCGGAAATCGGAAATCTTCAATCGGAATTCCTCAGCGACTCCGTCGCTGTGATCATCTACACCTCCGGCACAACAGGCCACCCAAAAGGTGCCATGCTGACACACCGGAATATTGTCTCCGACGCGCTCTGTACAACTAAAGTGTTAAAACCCCGTCCGCTCGAAGAACGGTTTCTGGTTGTTCTTCCCATGTTCCATGCCTTTGCCGCCATGGCAGGAATCGTCATTCCCCTGCTCAACGGCTGCTCACTGGTTCCTGTACCAAAATTTGAGCCGGCGCTAACCGCTGACCTGATTGAAAAAACCGGCGCGACTATTTTCCTAGGCGTCCCCAGCATGTACAGCCTGCTCCTGCGCCTTCCGGAAAAGCATACAGCGCAAATCGCGAAACTACGTTTCTGTGTTTCCGGCGGCGCGGCCCTGCCCATGGAAGTTCTCAAACAATTTGAAAACCGATTCGGCGTACTGATTTACGAAGGCGACGGCCCGACGGAATGTTCACCCGTCACCTGCGTCAACCCTATCGAAGGCCTGCGCAAACCACAATCGGTTGGCCCGGCCATTCCAGGCGTCGAAATGAAAATCACGGACGAAAACGGGGTAGAAAAGCCATACGGAGAAGTCGGCGAAATCTGCGTGCGCGGCCCCAATGTCATGAAAGGCTACTGGAAGCAACCCGAAGAAACGGCCAAGTCGTTTTTTGGCGAATGGTTCCGTACCGGCGACCTTGGCACGGAGGACGAAGATCACTATTTCTACATCGTCGACCGCATCAAAGACATGGTCATTGTCAACGGCATGAATGTTTACCCTCGCGTCGTGGAAGAAGTGCTCTACCAACACGAAGCAGTGAGAGAAGCCGCCGTAATCGGCCAACCACATGCACTACACGGCGAAGTTCCGGTCGCTTACATTACACTCAAAGAAGAGCTCCATTGTTCTGAAAGTGATTTAAGAGCATTCTGCCTAAGCCATCTCGGTCGCCATGAAGTGCCGCGAAAATTTATTTTTATGAAAGAGCTGCCGAAGAACGCGGCCGGAAAAATTGTTAAACGCGAACTGCGCAAGCAAGGCGAAATTGAACGCGGAATTAATTTA
>CAZTEK010000330.1:0-2101 GCA_964612095.1 uncultured Verrucomicrobiota bacterium | reverse complement strand
CTATTCTACGTCTGCCGTAATCGAGAAGATGCCAGTTTTGATGACGATATCTCTCGGGAAGCAATCCGCAGTCCACTGGGTTCTCTTGCGGAGTTGCCTCGTGCAGGTCATCGGTATGAGCTGTATTTGAGTTCAGAGCAGGGGATGATAACAATCGAATACCTTGCGGCGCAGGTTGGTGCCGGTTTCAAGGATCGAAATTTCTTCCTGTGCGGCCCGACGGTTATGGTTGAGGCGCTTATCAAGCAGCTACGGGCTCTAGGTATTCCTGACGAACAAATCGTGGTTGAAGATTTCAACTTGGTTTGATGCGAAAGGTTAAGGAAAAGGGCAGAATCGGATTGCGCTGGCGGCGGGGCGCGGCCTACAGTCTCCGCTCTTTTTATCCCGGATGACTGCTATGAGTTTTGAACAGGAAATTGCTAAACGACGGACGATTGCGATTATTTCGCATCCGGATGCCGGTAAGACCACGCTGACTGAAAAGCTGCTGCTTTATGGCGGCGCGCTCCAGCTGGCCGGTTCGGTGACGGCGCGGAAGAATCAGCGCTCCACGACGTCCGATTGGATGGAGCTGGAGAAGCAGCGCGGCATTTCGGTTACTTCCACCGTACTCCAGTTCGAGTACCGCGGATGTTGCGTGAATCTGCTGGATACACCCGGTCACCGCGATTTTTCCGAAGATACCTATCGCGTGCTGATGGCAGTGGATTCGGTGGTGATGGTGATCGACGCGGCGAAGGGGATTGAAAGCCAGACGCGCAAGCTATTTGAAATCTGCCGGATGCGCGGCATCCCGATTTTCACGTTTATGAATAAGCTGGATCGTCCGTCGCGCAATGCGCTGTCACTGATGGATGAGTTAGAGCAGACGTTGCAACTGCGAGTTTGCGCGATGAACTGGCCGCTGGGCAATGGATCGGACTTCCAAGGCGTTTATGATCGGCAGACAAAGCAGGCCCACTTTTTTGAGCGTACCGCGCATGGCGCTTTTCGTGCGCCGGTGGCGTTGCATTCCGTGACGGACTCTCAGGTTCGTGACCGGATGCCTGCGGAGGTTTATCATGAGCTGACGAATGAGCTAGAGATGCTCGACACCGCCGGCGAGGTGTTTAACCTGCCGGAGGTTCAGGCGGGCGAGCTTAGTCCGGTATTTTTCGGAAGTGCGGTCAATAATTTTGGGGTTCAGCTGATGTTGGATGCGATTGTTGATTATGCGCCTGCACCGCAGCCGCGTTCCTCCGGCGCAGAAAAAATCCGGCCGGAGAATCCGAAGTTTTCCGGCTTTATATTTAAGATTCAGTCGAACATGGATCCAAATCACCGCGACCAGATTGCTTTTCTGCGAATTTGTTCAGGCTGTTTCACCCGCGATATGCGTGTAACCCATTCGCGGACCGGCGAACTGGTACGGCTTTCCAGCTCCCATCGGGTTTTTGCCCGAGAGCGCGAGACGGTGGATACGGCATATCCCGGCGATGTGATCGGACTGGTAGGGCATGCCGGCTTCGGCATTGGCGATACGCTGACGGAAGATCCGTCGATTTTGTACCATGAAATGCCGCAGTTTGCGCCGGAATGCTTTGCGATGCTCTATAATCCGGTTCCCGCGCAATACAAACGCTTTCAGGCGGGTGTGAAGCATTTGCTTCAGGAGGGCGCCTTGCAGTCTTTCCGGTTTTCCGATCCATCGCAGAACGTACCTTTGCTGGGCGCGGTTGGTGTGCTGCAATTTGAAGTGTTTAAATACCGGCTGGAGCATGAATACGGTGCGGTTGCACGGCTCGAACCGGCACCGTACAAGTTTTTCCGCTGGGTGGATGAATCCGCCGGAGCGGCTTCGGTGGTAACCGAATCCATGTTGCCGCCTAGCTGTAAGCTGGCTTTTGATTCTTTCAACCGCAAAGTGGTGCTGTTTGATTCCGAATGGATTCTAAAATTCTTCTGTGAGCGCAACCCAGATGTACGCTTGCTCAGCTTGCCTGTTTCCTTAAAGGATTCGTAGCATCTTCTTCTATCCACCATAAAATGCATGAAACTGTGAACATTCGCATGGTTTCGGCTTGACCGGTTTTGTTTAAACGCGCAATTATGAAGCACT
>CAZTEK010000329.1:0-2122 GCA_964612095.1 uncultured Verrucomicrobiota bacterium | reverse complement strand
ATCAACAAGCGCAGAACTCCCGCAGGGTATCCCCGGCGAGTAGAAGGAGTTCAAGACGGTTGTTTATGCTACGCATATTGTTAATCACTTGATAATTGAATAGGTCGGACGGTAACGGTGCGGGTCTGGTTTTGTCAAGACACGCTTTAAAAAAAGCTACAGCTTCACTTTACTTTCTCAACCGTTGCACTGTTATTGAGCAACAGGTGAGGATAAAGTTTCTGAACGAAGTCAACGATGCTCTGTTTGTACGCATCCGATGTTTCATCTTCGCGATCCCCGGCAATAGCGATATAGGCCCACTTATTGGCAACGCTATTTATAACACGGTCCCACGCCAACCAAAGCATACGAGCATAGTGACTGGGGGTTTCGCGATTCTGACCGACAAACCAATACGCGTAATAACCGTAATATGTCTTACGCTCGCCATCCGCACCGCGATAGTTACGAACGGTCTCCAAAACGGCCACCTTGAGCGGAGCACGACCTTCCAATGGAATTTCAATAACCTGAGGCGCGATAACGTTCCAGAAATGCTGGTTAACAATGGTGCTACCCTGTCCGACCAAACAACGTTCCGGTCGGTGAATACTGTCGCGCTCGCGCCCAGAGAGCACAATCGAAACAAACATGTCTTTAGCGGACGCGTTGGTATAAATGGATTTTATAAACTCGGTGTCTTTCGGCAACGCGTCGTATTCCGCCAAACTCATAGTAAAAAGTTTTTTACCGGTCACCGGATCGGTATTCGGCAATTCCAGCTCGCTGACACGATACTGTTTTGAATTTTCAGCATCATGAGAATAGCGCAACTCGTCACCGGTCCATCCGCCATCAAGCGAGACTGGCAAAGTTAATTTCACCCCGGCCTGATCGCTAAGCGACACATCCACCGTAAAGGCCAAAGCCAGCGCGGTAATGATCAACAAGCCAATGAGTACTAAGTGCGGTGTAAAAGGACGGATTTCCATTTTTTCATCACCTCAAGGAATTCAAGATTCAACACGCCACCGATAACCACCATCATACTAATAGCGGCCGTAAAAAGAATGTAACCGGAATAGTCATGGTAAAGACCGAGAGCCAGCTTCCCGCCGAAAGCCTCTGCCACAATGGCCACGGTAACGATACGTGCAATATTTCCGACAACTGCCAGCGGGATGGACGTCATAAAAAGAATCCATTTACGAACAATTGTGCGCTGCGTGAAGTAGGCATAAACAGCGGTCAATGCGGTCATAGCAAGCAATGAGCGCAATCCGCTACACGGGTCGGCCACATCAAATTCGAAACCGCCAGCAACATTTGAATAAATGGCCGTTCCGGAACGGATGGCACCAATTCCGATACCATTCAACATACTCGTAGCGAGAACCGTTGAAAAAATACGCAAGGGAAACGCCATAATGTCCATGAAATTTAACGGGATACAAAAAGCGAGGTAAGCACAGGGGAAAATCAGTTTTTTAGCCAGCTCCCAGCCGAAGAGATAAAACGGGATGCCCCAAATCAACAGAACCAAACTGACCAGCGAAAAATGAGTCTGCTGCATCTTGGCGCCCAGCCAATGCGTCATTAACGCCAAAATCACCACAGCCAACCCGCGATAATCCGTGTGCATATCGACGGCGAAAATCTCCTTCCGTTTGTACCAAATCACACCGAGACTCACAAAGGGGATGAAATAACCGTGCGAATAGTCAGCGCCGAAAGAAATGGTGTCCTGCCAGCGGGCAAACATCCATTGAAAGGCCGAACGACTACCAACGTTTACGACGGTATTTCCCAGCATGTGGAACATCATAAATAATAAACCGACAATCACAGAAACCAATCCGATTTGCACCAGCTCCGGTGTTGTTAACGCCCCGAGTCGCCAGCGTTCACTCCAAACTTTGATGGATGATTGATTCTGCATAAATACCCTTAATTAAAGCTTGAGAGGGCTTTTCGGGAAGGCCTTTAACCAGAACTGAATCCAGAACTGGGTTACATCTTCCTCATCAATTCTCAAGCCAACCCCCATACCGATACAGCTGAAGTTATGGTTAACAAGGATTTTCCGCTCATACCACTCGCCGTATTTTCCGTCATAACTGGCCGAAAACTCATACGACCA
>CAZTEK010000328.1:0-2126 GCA_964612095.1 uncultured Verrucomicrobiota bacterium | reverse complement strand
GCCACGCCGGGCCGTTTGATCGATCTGATGGGGCAAGGCCACATCAAGCTCGACCAGATTGAACTATTCATTCTTGATGAAGCCGACCGAATGCTCGATATGGGCTTTATCCCGTCCGTTCGTAAAATTATCGCCAAGTTGCCGCAAAAGCGCCATTCGCTCTTTTTCTCGGCGACGATGCCGCCGGTGGTCTCCGGACTGGCGAAGGAGCTGTTGCATGATCCGGTGCAAATCACGATTGATCCGGGTAAGCCGACGGTTGAGCGCATTGCGCAGAAGCTGATGTTTGTCGATAAAGAGGATAAGGACGAGCTGCTGATTGATCTGATTACCGACCATGATATGGATAAGGTCATTGTTTTTACCCGCACTAAGCACGGCGCGGATAAAGTGGTTAAGCAACTTATTTCAGCGGGCATTACCGCGGCGGCTATTCACGGCAATAAATCGCAGAATGCCCGCACGACGGCACTACATAATTTCAAGACCGGTAAATTGCGCGCGATGGTCGCCACCGATATTGCTGCTCGCGGTCTCGATGTCGATGGCATCACGCATGTTGTGAATTACGATTTGCCGGAAGAGCCGGAAACCTACGTCCACCGTATCGGTCGTACGGCACGTGCCGGAACCGAAGGGGATGCTGTGGCGTTCTGTGCTTCCCGCGAACGCGACTTTTTGCGTGATATTGAAAAAATGATTCGTAAATCCATCCCTGTGGATAAGACGCACAAGTACCACTCTGAAGAAGCGCGTAATGCCACTGGCGCTGCGGCACGGCCAGAGCCAAAAGGGCAGCGCGGACAACGCCGATTCTCCGGCGCTCCGTCCCGCGGGCCGAGTCAGGGGCATTCGCCGCGTCCGGCACATCGGGGCGGATCGTTTTCGCCCAGTCGGCGCCCAGCGGCCCGTTAATCCGGTGATTTTTTAACCGCAGGGGTCAGTGAGACACAGAGCTTTTTTGATACAATGGAAATGTTGGCAGGGCGAAGGGAGACGCAACGTCTCAGAAATGATTTTGCCCTGTGTGTTTTGTAAAGCTTCTGTCTCTGTGCCTCAGTGACCTCTGCGGTTTATCCGTTTTCCCCGTTGCAATCCAAGTCTGCTTGGGGATAATGCCCAACCTATGGACAAAAAACCTTTTAACAACATCAGTACAGGCATCAACCTTGAGGAGTTTATTAACGTGGCTGAATTACGCTATGACGGACGGAAACCGGATCAACTCCGGCCTGTAAAATTCACCCGCGACTTCACGATCAACGCTAAGGCGTCGGTATTGGTCGAAATGGGCAACACGAAGGTTATTTGTGCCGTGAGCGTGGATGAAAGCGTTCCCGGCTGGATGCGCGCCCAGAATGTTGAAGGCGGCTGGCTGACCTGTGAATATTCAATGCTCCCCAGCGCCACCGCGGACCGCGCTAAGCGCGAGGCTTCGATGGGTAAACTTGGTGGACGCACGATGGAAATTCAGCGGCTGATCGGTCGCGCGCTTCGTTCGGTGTTGGATCTCAAAAAGCTGGGCCGCCGCCAGCTCTACATTGATTGTGATGTTATTCAGGCCGATGGAGGAACGCGCACGGCTTCGATTACCGGTGCGTATGTCGCACTGCGTATGGCGGTCGATCGTCTGCTGGCAGAAAAACTGCTCAAAGAAGATCCGATCAAAGATTCGATCGCTGCCATCAGCGTCGGGATTTGCAAAGGTGTACCGCTGCTCGACCTCTGCTATGTTGAAGACTCAAAGGCGGAAGTGGACATGAATGTCGTTATGACCGCCTCCGGCAAATTGGTCGAAGTGCAGGGCACCGCTGAAGAAGAACCCTTTACCAAAGAGCAAATGGCTCAGATGATGGATCTTGCCGAGAAGGGGATTAAAGAACTTTTCGAAGCGCAGAAGGTATGATTTTTGGAGTGCGCTGGCAACCAACGGGCGACAGCGCTTTTCCCGACCATGCAGATCTGCGCAAAAGCGGCGTCGCTCTTCGCTTGCCGCCGCACTCCAGAATTTTCTGCAGCTCGGCAAGCCATCGCAGGTTTTAAAACCCGATTTGTGTAACCTTTGGTATCGCACCGAGCAGTTCGTTCACGGCCTCGCGCAGGGTGGTTAAGGAGATCGGTTTTTC
>CAZTEK010000327.1:0-2140 GCA_964612095.1 uncultured Verrucomicrobiota bacterium | reverse complement strand
ATGGCAACCATTTCGCAGTATAAAGAAGTCGTAAAGGTCGTGGTGTTGTTGCCCGCTTTTTGCGAGGAAGCAACGATCGGCGCAGTGATCAAAGAGGCGTTGGTTTGTGTGCCGGATGTGATCGTTGTGGACGATGCTTCAACGGATGAAACCGCCGCACGTGCTGAAGCTGCTGGTGCCAAAGTGATCCGTCGCAAAGAGAATGGCGGTAAAGGGGCGGCGCTGACCGAAGGATTTAGATATATTCTTGCACAGGGATTTGATGCTGTCATTACGTTGGATGCCGACGGCTTTCACGACCCGGCTGAGATTTCAAAGTTTTTGGAAACCTATTACCGGACTCATCTGCCGGTGCTGATCGGCAACCGGATGGCCGATGTAAAAAAAATCCCGCTGGTGCGACTCTGGACGATCCGGGCAATGAGTTTCTGGCTGGATCGTTTACTCGGTGTTTATGTGCCTGATCCGCCGTGCGGATTCCGGTTTTACCGCTGTGATGTGCTGCCATTCATTCTGGAGGATAAATCGTCGCTTCCGTCAGAATTTGAAACACTGCTCAACATTGCTTCTCGTCGCATTCGTGTCGGTTCAATCCGTATTACTAAACAGCCGAAACGGCATAAGAGCGTGATATCTCCGTTCCGTGATTTAATTCGGTTTTTCCGGGTGCTTCTGAAATACCATAAAAAGATGCATAAGTTTCAGAAAACGACCCCGCTGATTGGCGAAGAAATATAGGAAACCTGTTGTTTGTGTTATTCGGATTATGATGCCTTGCCGATGATGTGTAGAAACACCTCGCGGATGGCCGCCCCACCGCCGACTATGAGAATGATGAAGTAGATAACCGTGACGATGTTGGAAAGATGCCCCAATAGAATGCAAAGTCCGTCGCGCTGTAAGAGTCCAATAGCGAAGAATAGTAGCGCAATGGCGGGTAGTGTGTTGCTGAAAGGAATCAGGCCGAAAGGTGCCATAAGCAGGACGGCTCCGGCAATCAGAGCACAGTTATTCAACGTATCCATTGCCCCTTTAGTCGTCAGCCATTTCATGCGATGAGGGCGGCTCACACGTTCCAGTCGATGTACCCAAAGAGTTCCTTGCTTGAGTCCGGCTCGGAGTTTATCGGACGGTAGCTCGCGCTGTGCAATACGCTTTGGTAACCACAGATTACGTCCGAAAAGGCGGCAGATTCCGATTAGCAGGATCGCAGCGCCAAATACAGTGCTGACTCCCGGAATTGAAACAGGAACCATGAAAACAAGTGTGAGGAACGCGGTGAGAAGTAACAAGCCGTCCTGTCCGACGAGATCCCTGATTTCTGACAACGTCACACCACCCAGCGGCAGACTTTCAATCATAACACTGAGTTTTTCTCCAAGGGAGTCTGGTTGCAATTCTGCCGTCTGTGGCTGGCTCAGAAGCTGGTTCGTTTTATCTGAAATTCTCTTCATGCAATCCCCTTCATCGTTTGATCAATAGATTTTTACGAACACGTAACTTTGCTCATGTCGGAGCAAAAACCAATTCTTTTTCTATAAAACCTTGTGAATCACCCGGATTCAACGCGGATTTAAATGATTTTTGACAACCGGGTGGCAATGAATTACGTTCAATCGAATTAACCGAGGATATTAATCATGAGCGATGCTGAAATTCTGGATGCAGTAGAAAAAGTAATGGCCGCAGAAGTAAATCCGGCGCTGGCCGGACACGGCGGCGGTGCAAAGATCACAACCGTCAAAGACGGCAAAGTTTATGTTGAACTGCAGGGCGGTTGCCGCGGTTGTATGGGTGCGCGCATGACGATGAAAAACGGCATTGAACGCATTCTTAAGGAAAAAATTCCTGCTGTTCTGGAAGTCATTGATGCCACTAACCACGGCTAACGGAGGCCGGTTGTGAGTTGGCACATCTTGTTGATCGGGCTTTTGATCTTTTGTGCCCGCATCGTGGACGTTTCCATTGGAACGCTCCGAACCATAGTCACGGTGCAGGGGCGTACCCGGCTGGCCTTTGCACTGGGCTTTATGGAAGTCACGCTCTGGGTGACGATTATTTCAACCATCGTAAAGCAGATCCACACCGCGCCGGTGCTGGCGATTTTCTACGGACTTGGCTTCGCCACCGGTAACGTCGT
>CAZTEK010000326.1:0-2141 GCA_964612095.1 uncultured Verrucomicrobiota bacterium | reverse complement strand
GTCATATCCATGCTCCCCACCAGCAACGGCACGCCGTTGGTAACCAGTTTTTTGACCAGCGCCGCGCTACGCTCACTGTAGCGAACAAAATCAGGCAACGCGGTTTCAGGCCAAATAATGAGGTCGAGATCCGTCGTGTACTGAGCGAGACCCGTAAGTCGTTCGAGCCGTTCATACGCCAGTTCAGGGTCGGCAGGCTCCCAGTTTCCAACCTCAGGAATATTTGGCTGGATGAGTGCCGCATGCACAGACGTTCCATTAACCTCGGACTTGTGCAACAGCTTCTGAATACCAAGCGACCAAACCAATACGATGGCTAATAGCGAAAACATCAGTTCCAAGTGCATCCGGTATTTACGCCGCATTCCAACAACATATTGAAGAATGGTAATCGCAACGGCCGCATTAAAAAAAACCATCAACGCTGAAATGGCATAGACGCCGCCCCACTCCGCAAGTTGAATGCACGGCAACTGTTTATATTGGCTGACGCCGAGCAGGTTCCACGGAAACCCAGTAATGATATGTGCACGCAGATATTCACCGGAAACCCAGGCGGCGGCCGCACCAAACATCCAGCCGATGTTTTTTAATCCGCTAGCGCAGCGCCACGCATCGCGCCGAAGCGAAACAAACACGGCGAATGGTATGAAGTAGATCGCACAATAGAAAGCCAAGCCGATCGTCCCCAGCCACGTGACGTGCCGCAACCAGTAGAGCGAACTCAGAAAAAACACCGAACCGGCCAGCCAGCCGAGCAACGCCGCGCGGCGCGGCGATGCGCCCGCGCAGGCAAAAATCAGTGGAACCAACGCAATCCAGCCACAAAACGGAATTTCAACCGGCGGAAAACTCAGGAACAGAAGAACTCCAGCGCAAACGGAACCTATGATGGGATACGATTTTTTCACAGAAGAAGCCTCGCTGTTCACAAATCTAGAAGCAATACGGATGGCGTATGACTCCAGCCGTTCTTTTGAACGCGAAGCGCCAACACATCGCAGAGGTGGTCGAGCAACTGGTGTATCGGCTGCCGTCCGCGAACAAAATGCGCCAACCGGGCGATTCCTTTGATGCCAAGCGTGCCCTGTCCGTCAACTTTCTTCCAAACGCTGGCAACTTTTTCAGTCAGCGCGCGCACGGTCTGAAACAAAATCAGTTCATGCCGGTCAGCCTCAGTCAGCTGAATACGATCCAAGTCGAGCACCCAAATCATTCCGGCGGACGCCATCTTCTGCGGACGTAATGCACGCGAAGAAAACAGCGGGTAAAGTTCGGGAAACGGATATCCAGCGGAAAGCACTTCAAGCCACGAACCCGTATGTGCACGATGCTCGCGATCGTGATGCAAAATTCGTTCGGCGGCTGCGGCATCGCCGGAAATGCAAAACGAACGCGCCATCAGTAACGAAAGTGTATGCCGCGGCATGTGCGCGTGATGCTGACAAAAAACAGCCAGACTTTCTGTAATGTCTGCCGCGGAAGCGTGCCCATCGAGCTCCAGTGTTTGAAAAAGCTGTTGCACATGACTAGACCAAACCCGGCGCTCGGCAAGTCGGTGGTTCTGGTGCACATCAATCATTCGCGTCCGATCAGCCTTTCGGCTTCATTCATAAACTGATTAACGTCTTTGAAGCGCCGATAGACCGAAGCAAAACGCACATAAGCGACTTCGTCGAGTTTTTCGAGCAGCGCCATAACCTTGGTGCCGAGCGCCGTGGAAGGAATTTCGCGTTCGTACTCCGCTTCGCCCTGCGTGATCACACTGGCCGTCATCTGTTCAATCTGCTGAATACTGATTGGACGCTTCTGACAGGCAACAATGATACTTTGCATCAGCTTTTCACGAGAGAGGTCTTCGCGTCGACCATCGCGCTTGATAACTTGCAGTGTGGCTCGTAGCACTTCTTCATAGGTCGTAAACCGGTGTCCACAGTTGAGACAGAGGCGACGGCGGCGAATCGCTGTGCCTTCACGCACTTCGCGGCTGTCGATGACCTTATTTTCGCGATGTTCGCACTTCGGACATTTCATACGACGCGACCTATTTCTGTTAAATTTTCGAGAGAATAGCCCCTGCTTTTCCCAAAGCAAACGAAAAACTGCGGATAAAAAAACAGCCCCGGAAACCGGGGCTGTTC